>NZ_LSKH01000227.1:0-2211 GCF_001557395.1 Sphingomonas sp. CCH5-D11
GGCGCAGGCGGTGCTTGCCCGCCGCGATGCGGAAACCGGGCCGGATATCACCGGCGACGCCAATGCGCAGGTCGCGCGACTGTCGGGCCGCTACACCATCCCGCCGCCTTATGGCGGCAGTGTGCGCTTCCTCGGCACCGCCCAGGCGAACCTTTCATGGAACCTCGACCTGTTCGGCCGCCAGCGCGCCGCTATCGAGGGCGCCCGCGCCTCGCTTACCGCCGCCCGCTTCGACGTGGATGCAGCGCGGCTGATGCTCGCCGGCTCGATCGTCGCGACCTATGCTGAGGTCGCCCGCGCCGAGCGGATCGCCGCCATCGCCCGTCAGACGATCGCCGCACGCGAACGCGCCGTGCGGCTCACCAGCACGCGGGTGCAGAACCAGCTCGCCAGCAAGCTGGATGTGCAGGCCGCCGCCACCCTGCTCGCCCAGGCACGTGTTGCGCTGACCCGGGCCGAGGCCGCGCGCGTCATTGCGGTGGACGCGCTGGCGGCGCTGGTGGGGCGGGGATCGGATTATGCGGCCGGGATCGGCCCGACGCGCCTGTCCGATCCCGTCACCCTCGCCTTGCCCGCGACGATCCCCGCCGACCTGCTTGCCCGCCGAGCCGATATCGCTGCCGCCGCCGCGCGGGTCGATGCCGCCGCCGCCGGGCGCCAGGTGGCACGCCGCGCCTTTTACCCGGACGTCAATCTGGTCGCGCTTGCCGGCCTGCAGGCGGTGGGCATCGGCAACCTTTTCAACGCCGACGCGGGCACCGCCGGTGCCGGGGCCGCACTCCACCTGCCGATCTTCGATTCCCGCCGGCTCGAGGCGGATCTCGCCGGGGCGACCGCGCAGGTCGATCTCGCCATCGCGGATTACAACCGCACGGTTGTTGGCGCGGTGCGCGAAGCGGCGGACGCGCTCGCCCAGATTCGCGCCAACACGGCCGAGGCGAGGGCGCAGGCCGAAGTGGTCCGCGGCTTCGCCGAAACGAACCGATTGAACGCCGTTCGCATCAATGCCGGGCTCGAATCGCGCCTCACCGGCATCGACACCGACATCCGCCTGCTGGACGCCCAGCTCGCCTCCGCCACCCTGTCCGTCGACGCGCTTGCCGCACGGGCGCGGCTCGCCCAGGCGCTGGGCGGCGGCTTTGATCCCTCCCGGAACCCAGCATCATGACCGATACCGCCGTTCCCGCCCCGCCCGCCGGCCGCCCGGCGCTTCGTCGCCGGCTGCTGCTGGGTCTCGCCATTGTCGTGATCGTCGGCTTCGCGATCTGGGCCGTGTTCCACTTCCTCCTCGCCGCACCGGAAGAGGAGACCGACGACGCCTATGTCGCCGGCGACGTAGTGGCAGTGACGGCGCGCGATCCGGGAACGATCATCGCCATCCACGCCGACAATACGCAGTCGGTGAAGGCTGGCCAGCCGCTGATCGATCTCGATCCGCTGACGGCCGACGTGAACCTCGCCGCGGCTGAGGCGGAACTGGCGCGCGCCGTGCGTGGCACCCGCGCCGATTTCTCCCGCGTCACTGAATCCGGCGCCGCCGTGGTTCAGGCGGAGGCACAGCTCGCCGCCGCCCATGCCGATTACGCCCGCCGGCGCGGTGCCGCCGCGGAAGGCGCCGTCTCGGGCGAGGAACTCAGCCACGCCGCCGATCAGGTAAAGGTCGCCCGCGCCGCGCTGAACTTGGCGCGCAGCCGCCGCACCCAGGCGCAGAGCACGGTGGCCGGCACGGCGGTGAACACCAACCCCGCCGTGCTCGCCGCCATCGCCGCCTATCGCCGCGCCGCCATCGTGCGCAGCCACATGCATATCGTCGCGCCGATCGATGGCGTGGTGGCGCAGCGCCAGGCGCAGGTGGGGCAGCAGATCGCCGCCGGCACGCCGCTGATGGCGGTTGTCCCGCTCCAGCGCCTGTGGGTGGACGCGAACTTCCGCGAAACGCAGCTCAAGGACATCCGCATCGGTCAGCCCGCGACGGTGGTGGCCGACGCTTATGGCGATGAAGTGGTCTATCACGGCCGCGTCGCCGGCCTGTCGGCGGGCAGCGGCAACGCCTTTGCCCTGCTGCCGCCGCAGAATGCCAGCGGAAACTGGATCAAGATCGTGCAGCGCGTGCCGGTGCGCATCATGCTCGATCCCAAAGAGCTGCGCGCAAACCCGCTGCGCGTCGGCCTGTCGGTGCTCGCCACGGTGGACACCGCCAGCACCGGCGGT
>NZ_LSKH01000023.1:0-46357 GCF_001557395.1 Sphingomonas sp. CCH5-D11
GATCGGAGTGGGGGCCTGGTAGCCGTTGGAGACGACGCGCGAACCGGTGACGACGATATCGCCATCGGTCGAGGATGCGGACGCGGTCGGCGCCTCACTGGCGGGATCGAGCGTTTCGGTCTGGGACTGGCCTGGCGTGCCCTTTTCGGCTTCCCCAGCGATCGCCGCGTCCGGCACGGTGCCAAGTCCAGCGGGAGGCGTTTGGGTCTGAGCCATGGCGGGCGTCGCGCACAGCGCGATGGTGGAACAGCACGCCATAATGTTGAACAGCTTCACAGGCTTTCCTCTCCCTTGAACGCCGCGTCGATCAGCCGTGCTGCGCCGCGCCCAAATTTGGGCTTTCAGCGCACGCCCCTTGTGACGCGCTTTACAACTTCGGACTTAACGATTGGACAACTGAGCGCTTAATGCTCTTTCACTACGCGCTTTACAAGCGTCAAAACGGCGATGTTGTGGATGTGCGGGAGTGAAAGAACGCGGTTCTGTCACCACCTGAGATCAAGCGGCGCTTGGTAGTGCCGTTTAAGTGAGCTCGACGTTGCGCTTCGGAGAGGCATGGTTTTAACAGCCTTTAATCTCGCGTTTTACACACGTGAAAAAAGGCGTTAGAGATCGGGCAGTCGGCGTGCGATCGACGGGAGAGCAGATGAGTTCGAGGCGACAAACTTTGTTATCGATCCGGACGAACGCCTTCGTGGAGTCCGCGGCATGTCCGTGAGCGAGCGCGAGGCCGCGATTGCCGATGCGGTGGATGTTGGCGCGGTCACCCCGCTAGCCGAAGCGGCCGCGTCAAGCGCGGGAAGTGCCCGCCTTGGTGCCTCGGGACGCGAGATCCTGCTCGATGCGGCACGCGACCTGATGATCGTCCGGGGCAGCAGCGAGGTTTCGCTGCACGCCATTGCGCGTCGCGCCGGCGTGACCGCGCCGCTGATCAAATATTACTTCGGCAGCAAGGAAGGGCTGATGACGGCCCTGGTAGAGTCGGACACGGCTCGCTCACTGGGGCAGCTGGAACAGCTGATCGACCTTGATGTCTCGCCGACGCAGAAGCTCAAGCTGCACGTTACCGGAATCATCCGCACCTATGCGCGGCATCCGTATTTGAACGGTCTGCTCAACCGGCTGGTGCGTGAGTCCGAATCCGAGGCGTCCAGCCGCATCAAGGCAAATTTCGTCGAACCGCTGATCAAGGCGCAGCGCCGGATCATCGAGGCCGGCATCGCCACTGGCGAGTTTCGCGCGATCGACCCCAATCACGCTTATTTCCTGATCGTCGGTGCCTGCCAGTATCTGTTCGCCACACGCGTGCCGTTTGGCGATCTGATGGATGGCGCGCCGTCACAGGACGCCTTTGTCCGCACCTATACCGCCGCCGCGCTCGACTTCATCCTGAGAGGATTGGGCGTTGCGCCGGAGCAGAACTGAACCGGCCAGACGGGTCATGCCGACGGCCTGACGCACTCAAGCCACCCGCTCGCAATCGACCGGTCCGCAACGAACAAGGAGAGGGATAGCCGATGCATCCGCGTCACTTCGCCAGGGAGACGCCCGGCAAAGCCGCTTACATCATGGCTGGCAGCGGCGAACAGGTTACCTACGCCGAACTGGAAGCACGCGCCAATCAGGTGGCGCACTGGCTCCAGTCGCAGGGCGTGCGCGCCGGCGACGTGGTTGCGCTGATGGCGGAGAACCACCCGCGGTTTTATGAGCTGGTTTGGGGGATGCAGCGGATCGGCGTCCACTATCTGGTGATTGCCACTGCGCTGACGCAGGGCGAAGTGGCCTACATTCTGCGCGACGCCGATGCGCGCCTGGCGATCCTGTCGGCCAAGGTTCTGGGGCGGCTGGGCGACGCACAATTGCCTTGTCCGACGATGTGCCTGGATGACGATCTCGTGGCGACGATCCGTCGCTTCCCGGAAGTCCCGGTGGACGCGGAGGCGCCCGGCACCGACATGCTCTATTCGTCCGGCACAACCGGCTTTCCAAAGGGCATCAAGTCGCCATTGCCGGCCAGTTTCGAGCAGCCGCCGCGCGCGGTAGAGATCGGATCACGCTTTTTCGGCTACGATCAGGACAGCGTCTATCTATGTCCTGCGCCGCTTTACCATGCAGCGCCGCTGCGCTGGAGCCTCGCGATCCACCGTCTGGGCGGGACGGTGATCCTGATGGAGAAGTTCGACGCGGTCGCGGCGCTCTCGGCGATCGACAGATATAAGGCGACGGTGGCGCAGGTCGTGCCGACGCATCTCGCGCGGATGCTGGCGCTGCCTGAGGCGGAACGGACGCGCCATGATCTTTCCACGCTGAAGTCCGTGTTCCACGCCGGTGCGCCATGCCCGGTGCCGCTGAAGCATCAGGCGATCGCCTGGCTCGGGCCGATCATCGGTGAATTCTACAGCGGGACCGAAGGGGTGGGGCTGACGGTCGCGACCTGCGCCGATTGGGTCGCGCGGCCCGGCACGGTTGGGCGGGCCATACAGGGCGAGATCCGCATTTGCGGCGAGGATGGCGAGGAACTGCCGATCGGGGAGGAAGGGCTGGTGCGCTTCGCCAACCCCAATCCGTTCAGTTACCACAATGACTCCGAACGAACCGCGGCCGCCTACAATCAGCATGGCTGGCCCACGCTTGGCGATATTGGCCGTGTCGATGCGGACGGCTTTTTGTTCCTGACCGACCGCGCCAATTTCATGATCATCTCGGGCGGCGTGAACATCTATCCGCAGGAGGTGGAGAACCGACTGCTGGAGCATCCCGACGTCGCGGACGCTGCGGTGATCGGCATGCCCGACGCGGAGATGGGCGAGCAGGTGACGGCACTGATCGAGCCACGAACGTGGCCCGTGGTGAACGAGCCCGAGCTTACCGCGCGGCTGGACGCCTTCGCGCGTGAGGGGCTGAGCGCAGTCAAGGTGCCGCGTCGCTATGTCTTTCGCCAGACGCTGGAGCGGACGGACGCAGGCAAACTGGTCAAGCGACGTCTGCGGGATGCGCTGATCGCCCAAGACAATAACGAAGGAATGGCAGCATGAGCAGTGCGGCACGTGCGTTGACCGACGTGGCTGAGGCGGAGGCTGAGGCGATCACGCCAGAGGCGACGCCTCAGGACTTCCCGCTGCCAAGCGCGATCGCGGCCCGCTACACGGTTGGGCTGCTGACAATCGTCTACATGCTCAATTTCGTCGACCGGCAGATCGTCAACATCCTGGCCGAACCGATCAAGCGCGACCTGGGACTGGCGGACTGGCAGCTCGGCGCGATGACCGGCCTTGGCTTCGCAATGTTCTACACGACGCTGGGCATTCCGATGGCGCGGCTGGCCGAGCGGTGGCATCGCGGGCGGATCATCGCCGGCTGCCTGGTCGTTTGGAGCGGCTTCACGGTGGTCTGCGGCATGTCGACCACCTTCGTTCAGATCCTGCTGGCGCGGATCGGCGTGGGCGTGGGCGAGGCCGGATGCACGCCATCGGCGCAGTCGTTGATCGCGGACAGCGTGCCGCTCAACAAACGCGCGTCGGCATTGGGCACCTTTTCGATGGGCGTGCCAGTGGGCTCGCTGGCGGGCCTCGTGCTCGGCGGGATCGTCGCGCAAAGCTATGGCTGGCGGGCGGCGTTCATGGTGGCGGGCGCGCCGGGGGTGATCCTGGCACTGATTGCCTTTGCCACCTTGCGCGATCCGCGGCCGAGCAGCACGCCGGCCTCGCGCGCGAACCTGCTGCCGCTGAGCGCGGTACTGGCGCAGCTTCGCCAGCAGCCGGCCTTCTGGTGGCTGGCGGCGGGATCGGCGATCACCTCCTTCGTCGGCTATGGCCAGCAGGCGTTCTACGTCTCCTTCTTCCTGCGCAACTATACGCCCGAACTGGCCGCGGCGGCGCAAAGCGTCGGCTTTGCCGGACCGCTGGCATTTGTGGGCGTGGCATTGGGCATCGTTCTTGGCGTGTCGGGCGGGATCGGGACGCTGGTCGGCGGCCGCCTCGGCGATCGCTTCGCGGCGCAAGGGCCAGGCGGATACGGCATGGTCGCCGCGATCTCGATGCTGATTGCCGGGCCGCTGCTCGCCGCGGTGTTCTTCCTCGGCAGCGGGCTGACGATCCTGGCGCTGCTCGCCGTGCCGCTGTTTTTCAAGAACATGTGGTTCGGCCCGGTGTTCGCCGGCATTCAGGGGATGATTCCGCAACGCTCGCGATCGACCGCCACGGCGATCTTCCTGTTCGTGCTCAATGCCGGTGGGCTGGGGCTTGGGGCGTTGCTGACCGGCCTGATCAGCGACATGTTCGCGACGAGCTACGGCGAGGCGGAGGGCGTGCGTTATGCGCTGGTCGCCACCTCGCTCGTCTCCTTCCTGTCCGCCGCCTGCTTCTGGCGCGCCGCCGTGGCGATGCGCCGGGCGGCGTGAATTCTTACATGATCAACAAGGGACCATTTCATGCAGATTACCGCTGATACCGCCGCCGTCGTGACGGGCGGCGCCTCCGGCCTCGGCCGCGCCAGTGCCGAGGCGCTCGCCGCCGCCGGCGTGAAGGTCGCCATTTTCGACCTGAACGAGGAAGCGGGACAGGAGGTCGCCGATGCGATCGGCGGCATCTTCTGCCACGTCAATATCATGAGCGAGGAGTCGGTGCTCGCCGGCTTCGAAAAGGCACGCGCGGCGCACGGCCAGGAGCGCATCCTGGTCCATTGCGCGATGGCGAACCGCAAGGGCAAGACTGTCGGTCGCAACAAGCAGACCGGCGAGTTCACGCGCTTCTCCACGGAGGATTTCGCCTTCGCCACCGACGGCATCCTGATCTCCAGCTACCGCATGGCGTCGCTCTCCGCCTTCGGCATGGCAGGCCTGGAGCCGCTGGAGGATGGCGAGCGCGGAACGATCATCATGACCTCGTCGGTCGCGGCGCAGGACGCACAGATCGGGCAGGTCGCCTATGGCGCGGGCAAGGCGGGCGTGAACGGCATGGTCCTGCCGATGGCGCGCGACCTGATGGACCTCGGCATTCGCGTCAATGCGATCATGCCCGGGATCTTCGGCACGCCGCTGCTCGGCAAATTGCCGCAGCAGGTGTTCGACAACCTCAATGCGTCGGTGCCGTTTCCCAAGCGGCTGGGCAAGCCGGACGAATATGGTTCGCTGGTGCTGGAACTGGTGCGCAATGCTTATTTCAACGGCCAGTCGATCCGGCTGGACGGCGCGATCCGCATGGCGCCTCGGTGAAACGAGCGTGCGGAACACCGACTGTTCCACCCGTCATCCCGGACTTGATCCGGGATCCATGGTTCCGCACACACTGAGGCCGATGCGTACGCGGCCCGTTGGATCCCGGATCACGTCCGGGATGACGGCGCGAGTGGGGCTGCGACCCGGCCCAAGGACAAGTCCGGACTTCAAAGAGGTACGATCATGACCACCGCCTATATCGTCGATGCCGTTCGCACCCCGCGCGGGGGTGGCAAGCTGGGCAAGGGCGCGCTGACGCATCTTCACCCGCAGCATCTCGGCGCGACCGTGCTAAAGGCGCTGAAGGAGCGCAACAATCTGGACACATCCAAGGTGGACGACATTATCTGGTCGACCAGCCAGCAGCGCGGCAAGCAGGGCGGGGATCTCGGCCGCCTCTCCGCGCTCTACGCCGGCTATGACACCAAGGCGTCTGGCGTGACGCTGGATCGCTATTGCGGTGGCGGGATCAGCAGCGTCGGCTTCGCCGCATCGCAGATCATCGCCGGGTTCGAGGATGTCGTGATCGCTGGCGGCACTGAGATGATGAGCCACCATGCGGAGGCGGACAGCTGGGAACAGGGCACCCCCCTTGCGCAGCTCGGCCGCGCCAAGGGCAATTACGCGCTGTACGACGAACACCCGATCTCGCACGTCGGCGTCGCTGCGGATGCCATTGCCGGCATGGAGGGCATCACGCGCGAGGAGCTCGATGCCTTTGGTGCCGAGAGCCAGCGCCGGGCGGCCGTGGCGATGGAAGGGGGGCGTTTCGATAAGAGCGTCGTACCCGTGTATAACGACGACGGCTCGCTCGCCCTCGATCGCGACGAGTTCCCGCGTCCGCAGACGACGGCGGAAAGCCTTGCGACGCTGAAGCCGAGTTTCGTGGCGATCAACGACGTCGCCGCCTCGCCGGACGGCACGACGATGAAGCAGATGATCCAGCGAAAATATCCGGATCTGGATTGGGAGCCGGTGCATCATGCCGGCACGTCGTCTGGCGTGGTCGACGGCTCTGCGGCACTGCTGCTCGCATCGGAGGAAGGGCTGAAGGCGAATGGCTGGAAGGCGCGGGCGCGGATCGTCACCGCGGTGAACCATGGCGATTGCCCCACGCTGATCCTCAACGCGCCGGTTCCCGCCGCGAAGAAGGCGCTGGAGCGTGCGGGCCTGACAGTTGACGACATCGATGTTTGGGAAATCAACGAAGCGTTCGCCGTCGTGACGGAGAAAGCGATCCGTGATCTGGGGCTGGACCGTGCCAAGGTGAACGTCAACGGCGGCGCCATCGCACTGGGGCATCCGATCGGCGCGACGGGCTCGATGCTGATCGGCACCGCGCTTGACGAACTGGAGCGCACCGGCGGCCGCTATGCGCTGATCACGCAATGCGCCTTTGGCGGCATGGCGCCGGCGCTGATCATCGAGCGCGTCGAGGGCTGACGTGACTTGGGCAGGTCCGCGCGGCTTGTGGAGATGCAAAAAGGTTCGTGGCGGGATGGGGTGCCGCCACGAACGCGGCTTGCCACTGGTCTTGGCTGACGGATAGTCAGGTGCATGGACCCGGCAAAGGAGCAGGATTGGAGCGCTCGCGCAGCCGCCTTGAAGGCGGCGGGGGATCTGCCGGGCGCCGCGCAGGCCTATGCCGCTGCCGTTCGGATGCGGCCGCAAAGCGCGGTCGCCGAGCACAATCTGGCGGCGACGCTTGGCGATCTGGGGGATCATGCCGGCGCGATCGCCGCCACGCAGCGCGCCATCCACAAGGGCGGAAACGCGCCTGAAACATGGCTGGTGCGCGCACGGTCGCTTCAGGCGATGGGCGATACGGCTGCTGCCGAACACGCCTATCAAGAGGCGATCAGGCGCCGTCCCGATTATGCGGTGGCGCATCGCGATCTGGCGCAATTGCGCTGGATGCTGAGTGCATCGCCGGCGGAGGCGATGCGATCACTGGATGGCGCACCAGACACGCGGGAGCTTGCCCTTGTTCGCGCCACGGTGCTTGGCGGGGTCGGCGATCAGGCTGCTGCCCGGCGGGTGGTGGCGCAGGCGTTGCAGCGCGGGCCGGGCGACCTGGCATTGCAGCTGACGGCCGCGGCTCAGGCGGGGCGCGCTGGCGACGCGGCGGCCCAGCTTGCCCATGCCACGGCCGCCCTGAAGATTGCGCCCGCGTCCATTGAGGCGGGGAGGGCGGCGGTCGAGGCGCTGCTTCATGCAGGGCGGATCGGGGAAGCTGTCGGCCTGGCCGAGCGGGTGGTGGCGGCGGCGCCAGACGACCAGGCGGCCCTGGCCCTGCTTGCCACGGCATGGCGGCTTTCGGGTGACACGCGCCACACGCTGTTGTGCGAGGACAAGGCTCTGATTTCGCACGACCTTATTCCCGTTCCGGCCGGCTGGTCCGATCGCGATGCGTTTCTGCACGAGCTGGCGGGTGCGTTGCGGGAACTGCACGGCTGGCGGTCGCATCCGCTGGGTCAGTCACTGCGGCATGGCAGCCAGACGCAGGTCGATCTGACAAAGGTGCAGGTGCCGGTGATCCAGGCGCTTTTCGCGACGCTGCCGGTGCTGATCGATGCGCATGTCGCCGGGTTGGGGCGGGGCGATGATCCTGTGCGGCGGCGGATCGGGGTGGGCTGGAGAATAGCCGGCGCCTGGTCGGTTCAGCTGCAACCGGGCGGCTTTCACACCGACCATGTTCACCCGGAGGGTTGGCTATCATCCGCTTTTTACGTGTCGCTACCAAAGGTCGTGGCGCGAGAACCGGAGGGCTGGCTGGCGTTCGGGCGGCCGGGGATTGCGACAACACCGCCGCTGGAGCCTTTCCGGCGGCTGCGGCCCGAACCCGGCATGCTTGCACTCTTCCCGTCTTACCTGTGGCACGGCACCGAGCCGTTCAGCGGCGAAGAACCGCGCCTGACCGTGGCGTTCGATATCGTGCCGGGGTGAAGATCGGGAAGTTTCGGAGAATTTCGGAAAGTGTCGGGTGCGGTTTGACCGCAAACGTGCGTCTTAGGGTTCAGCAGCGATATAAACGGGGGGTAATATGACCAGATTGGGACTTTTCTGCGGGGCGGCGGCACTGGCGCTCGCGGTTCCGGCATTGGCCGATCCGATCACCCCCAAATCCGGCACGCTGCCGTCGCCGGCGGAAGCTTTTCCGACCGAGCCTGGAAGCGATTATTACCTCGCCAACTACGATGCCTATGAGAAGTATCTGAAGACGCTGGCGGCCCAGTCCGATCGCATGAAGCTGATCGACATCGGCAAGAGCGCCGAGGGGCGGACGATGTGGACGGCCGTTGTTTCCTCGCCCGCGAACCTCGCCAAGCTGGACCGCTATCGTGAGATCGCCCGCCGGCTCGCCAAGGCAGAAGGCGTGAGCGAGGCGGAGGCCAAGACGCTGGCCGCCGAGGGTCGCGCGATCGTGTGGATCGACGCCGGGCTGCACGCGACCGAGACGGTGACGACGCAGAGCCAGATCCACGTTCTCTACCGGATGCTGAGCGGACAGGATGCCGAGACCAAGCGCATCCTGGACGAAACCATCGTGCTGTTCGGGCATGACAATCCCGATGGGCTGCAACTGGTCGCCGACTGGTACATGCGCAACCCCGACCCCAAGGATCGCGAGTTCCGCACCATTCCGCGGCTGTACCAGAAGTATGTCGGGCACGATAACAACCGCGACAGCTTCATGTCGCAGATGCCCGAGACGACCGCAGTGAACCGCGTGCTGTTCCGCGACTGGTATCCGCAGATCATCTTCAACCAGCACCAGACCGGCCCCGCCGGCATGGTCGTGTTCGTTCCGCCGTTCCGCGATCCCTTTAACTACAACTACAGCCCGATCGTAATGACTGAGCTGCAGGAAGTCGGCGCGGCGATGCATAGCCGGCTGGTGTCCGAGCAGAAGCCGGGGTCGGGCATGCGCTCCGCGGCGCCTTATTCCACCTGGCACAACGGCATGGTCCGCTCGGTTGCGTATTTTCACAATTCGATCGGGCTGCTGACGGAGATCATCGGCGGGCCGACGCCCGAGAAGATCCCGCTGATCCCCGACTTCCAGCTCGCGCGCAATGACGAGCCGCTGCCGGTCGCGCCGCAGGAATGGCACCTGAAGGACAGCCTGGAGTATCAGAACTCGCTCGATCGCGCCGTGATGGACTATGCCGCGCGCAATCGCGAGCGGCTGCTGATGAACATCTGGCGCATGGGCGACCAGGCGATCGCGCGCGGCAAGCGCGACAGCTGGACGATCACACCCAACGACGTGGATGCGGTGAAGGAAGCAGCCAAGGGCAAGACGGCCGAGGGCGGCGAAGTCTATTTCCGCGGCCCGCCTCCGGTCGACAGCGGGCTCTACAAGACCGTGCTGCAGGATCCGGCGAAGCGCGATCCGCGTGGCTATGTGCTGCCGCCGATGCAGCGCGACACGCCGACCACGATTGCCTTCCTCAACGCGCTCTTGAAGACGGGTGTCGATATCGAGCAGGCGACGGCGCCATTCACGGCGGGTGGCAAGCGCTATCCGGCCGGCAGTTATGTGGTGAAGACCGCGCAGGCCTATCGCCCGCACGTCCTCGACATGTTCGAGCCGCAGGATCACCCGCATGATCTGGAATATCCCGGTGGCCCGCCCAAGGCTCCGTATGACATCACCGGCTATACGCTGGCCTACCAAATGGGCGTGCAGTTCGACCGCATTCTCGACGGGTTCGAAGGACGGTTCGCGCGGGTCACGACCGATCAGCTGACCCCGCCGCCGGGGCGCTTGCTGGGATCGGGCAATGCCGGCTTCATCGTCGGGCATGAGACGAACAACAGCTTCATCCTGACCAACCGGCTGCTGAAGGCAGGCGTGCCTGTCTCCTGGCTGGACGCGCCGACCAAGGCAGGCAGCGTGACCTTCGCGCCGGGCGCGCTGTGGATCCCGGCGACGCCGCAGGCGGCCGCGATCATCGCGCAATCCGCGCCGCTGGGCGTCGATGCCTATCGCGTGTCGCGTGCCCCCAAGGCGGCGAAGACCGCGTTGAAGCCGGTGCGCGTGGGGCTGGTGGATCACTATGGCGGCGTGATGCCGGCCGGCTGGACCCGCTGGCTGCTGGAACAATATGAATTCCCGTTCGAGGTGGTCTATCCGCAGACGCTCGATGCCGGGAACCTGATGGCGAAATATGACGTGCTCGTCTTTGCCGACGGCACGGTACCGGTGCAGCGCGGCGGGGCCTATCCGGGCGGTTACCGCAATTCCATGCCGAAGCCGGCCGACATACCGGCCGACTATCGCGCATGGCTGGGTGACGTGAGCAAGGACAAGTCGGTGCCGGCGATCGATGCCTTCGCCAAGGCGGGCGGCACGGTGATCACGGTGGGCAGCGCCAATGCGCTCGCCTCCATGCTGTCACCGGCGATCCAGCCGGCGCTGGTGACGAAAAAGCCGGACGGGACAGTCGCCGCGCTCGACCACAAGCAGTTCTATATTCCCGGCTCCGTGCTGTCGGCCAGCGTCGATCCGACCAAGCCGCTGGCCTATGGCATGGCGCCCAGGGTGGATCTGTTCTTCGACGAGAGCCAGCCGTTCGTGCCGGCGGCGGGCGCGACCCCGATCGTCACTTTCGACAGCGCGACGCCGCTGCGCAGCGGCTGGGCCGTGGGGCAGGAGAAGCTGAAGGGCACCGTGGCCGTGGCCGAGGTGGACCTGGGCGAGGGCAAGCTGTTCGCGATGGGGCCGGAAGTGACCCAGCGCGCGCAGCCCTATGCCTCGTTCAAGCTGCTATTCAACGGCATCCTCTACGGCCCGGCGAGCGCTGCGGCGCAATAAGGCGGGGGAGGGCGGCTCGGTTTGGCCGGCCGCCCTCAAGAAGTGATTGCTTCCATTTTGATAGTCGGCGCCGTCATGCCCGGCCCGTTCCGGCATCGACGGGAAACGGCAGGGCGCAGCTCGTGGGGAGCGACATTCGGCCTGGATTGAAGGCGCGGTAAGAGTGGCAGTGCAGAAGTGATGGGATGAAATAATGTTATGCAAACGTGCCGTTTCGCGATCTTCTGCTTCTCCGTTTCGCCACGTTTGCGTAATATTTTTTGCACATGCGAGGTGAGGGGTGATCTGGCGTCCGCGTCTTGATCCTTGAGCCGCCCGAGACGAGGCGGCGCTTCAAGGGACAAGACACGCCATGCACCAGCGCTTCGTGCTTCGCACGCTTCTGTCAGTCGGAACGGCCGGCATCGCCCTGATCGCCGCCCAGGCCGCCGCGCAGGTTTCCGTGCCAACTGAAGAAAATCCGCCGCCGGCTGCTGCCCAGGCGATTGCCGAGGCGCAGGATTCGGGCGCCCCTCCGCCGCCCTCCGAAGATATCGTCGTCACCGGTAGCCGCATCGCCCGTCCGGACTATGTCGCCAACTCGCCGATCGTGTCCGTTGGCAGCACCGCGATCGAAAATACCGGCCGTGTGACGGTGGAAAGCACGTTGACGCAATTGCCGCAGTTCGCGGGTTCGTTCGGTGCGGGCAACACCGGCAGCACCTCTACCGGCCTGAACGGTGGCCAGGCCTATGCATCGCTGCGCGGGCTGGGGTCGAAGCGGACGCTGCTGCTGCTTGACGGACGCCGTATCCAGCCGTCCAATCCTGACGGTTCGGTCGACCTCAACATCATCCCCGAAGCGCTGATCGAGAATATCGAGGTAATTACCGGCGGCGCATCGACCACTTATGGTTCGGACGCGACCGCGGGCGTCGTGAACTTCCGGCTGAAGCGCCGTTTCAACGGCCTTGAGCTCGCCGGACAAACGGGCGTCAGCGATTATGGCGACGGCAAGAGCTACCGCATCACGGCGACCATGGGGTCGACGTTTGCCGACGATCGCGGCAGCGCGGTGCTGTCGGTCGACTACACCAATCGCGAGCGGGCGGTGCAGGACAAGCGCGACTATTACGTGTTCCGGTCCTCGACGCCGGGCCTATCGACCATTCCGCAGGGCACTGTGCTGTTCGGCGCCAACCTACCGACGCTGGCCGCGGTGAACAACGTGTTCGTTGGGCAATATGGCACTCGCCCGCTTACCGGCAATGCGGCCGGACGCTATACCGGGCAGATCGGGTTCAACACCGATCAGAGCCTGTTCTCCACCGCCGGCGTGCCGGTGCTGAACTTTCGCGATCCGCAGTCCGACGAGGCCTATATCGTCAACTCGGGCACCAACTCGCAGCAGATCAACTTTGGATATAATGGCGGATCGCTGCAGGCAGATCTCGATCGCTGGTCGGTGTTCGGCAAGGTGGATTATGACGTCACCGACGATGTGAAGGCATTCATCCAGGCGACCTACACCAGCTACACCTCGCTCGGCATCACCAACCCAACGCTGGCCTCCAACGTCTATGGCCTGAACGTGCCGGTGACGAACCCCTTCATCTCCGCGGCCTTCCGCTCGATCCTTGCCTCGCGTCCGACGCCCGCCGGTGACTTCACTTTCTACAAGGCGTTCAACATCCTTGGCCCGCGTTACCAGAGCTATGATTATGAGGTGTGGCAGATCACGGCGGGCCTGTCGGGCAAGCTGGGGCTGGGGGACTGGACCTGGGACGTTTACGGTTCGACCAGCCAGGCGAAGTTCTCCAATGAGCAGACCGGCGGCGCAAGCGCGAGCGCGCTGCGCAACCTGCTCTACTCGCCAACGGGCGGCACCGAATATTGCGAAGGGGGCTTTAACCCGTTCGGCAACCTGACACCTTCGCAGGATTGCATCGATTATATCTCGCGCCGCACGCTCAACACCAACGAGCTGAAGCAGCGCACGGTTGAGGGCAACCTTCAGGGAGCGCTCTTCTCGTTGCCGGCGGGCGAGGTGCGCCTCGCGGTGGGTGCGGACTATCGCTACAACAGCTATGGCTTTAATCCCGACAGCGCGCTGAACCAGGCCGACGGGACCAGCGACGTGCTGGGCTATAGCGTTCTGCGGCCGGCCGGCGGATCGGTCGACACCAAGGAAGTCTATGCCGAAATGCTGGTGCCGCTGCTGCGCGATCTGCCGCTGATCAAGCAGTTAGAGGTGAACCTCGGCTATCGCTTCTCAGACTATAATTCGGTCGGCGGCGTTCACGCCTATAAGGTCGATGCCAATTGGCAGGTGTTCGATCCGCTGCGGCTGCGCGGCGGCTATAATCGCGCGATCCGGGCGCCGAGCGTCGGCGAGCTGTTCGCGCCCGTCTCGACCGGGTCGGTCGGTATCGGCACGGCAACCGCGACGACGACGAACGGCGATCCGTGCGACGTGCGCTCCTCCTATCGCCAGGGGGCGAACGGCACGCAGGTGCGCGCACTGTGCCTGGCACAAGGCGTGCCGACGTCGATCATCGACAGCTATCAGCTGGGCACCGCGCAGGTCTTCGCCCTGACCGGTGGCAACCCGGATCTGCAGGAAGAAACGGCTGACACCTATTCGGCCGGCGCGGTACTGCAATCGCCGTTTGGCGGGATGGCGCGCAACATGTCGCTGTCGGTGGACTTCTACAAGATCAAGATCAGCGACGCGGTGGGGCCGCTGTCGATCGCGCAGGCCTTCCAGTTCTGCTTCAACTCGGGCGGCAACAACCCGAGTTTCGATCCGAACAATTACTATTGCTCACTGATCACCCGCAACGGCGCGTCTGGCGTGCCGCTCAATCCGACGCAGCCGCTGCTGAACCTGGGCACCTACAATGTGCAGGGCGTCGACATCCAGTTCGACTGGCGCTTCGGCCTGGACTCGCTGGGGATCGGCGGAGACTCCGGCACCATCGCGCTGAACACGGCGGTGAGCTACCTCGACAAGTTCGAGATCCAGGCGCTGCCAGGAGCGCAGGCCTATGACTATGCGGGATCGATCGGCGTGGGTGTGGAAACCACGGCGGGCACCGCGCACCCGCGCTGGAAGGCGATCACCTCGCTCAGCTATTCGCTCGGGCAGGCGAGCATCGGCTTCCGCTGGCGCTTCATCGACAGCATGGTCAACTCGGCCAAGGTGGTGACGCCGGCCAGCACGACCCGCGGTGTCGAGGCCTACAATGTGTTCGACCTCAACGCCCGCTTCGACGTGGACGACAATACGCAGTTCCGCATGGGCGTGACCAATCTGTTCAACCGCGAGCCGCCGCAGGTGGGCGATACCGAAGGCAATTATGATGCGCAGAACTATGACGTGATCGGCCGCTATTTCTTTATCGGTGCGACCAAGAAGTTCTGAGCGGGTAAGAGGGGAATAACGACGTGAAGACACGAGCCACCATCATTGCGGCGGCGCTGACCGCGGTCGCTGCGCCGGCACTGGCGCAGCAGCTGCCGGCCGCGGACAAGCAGCAGATCCTGGGCAATGTCGCCGCCAACGAGAAAGCGGTCGGCGACACCGCGCTGGCGATCTGGAAATATGCCGAGGTCGGCTACAAGGAGACGCAGAGCACCGCGCTGCTTCAATCCAAGCTGAAGGCGGCAGGCTTTACCATCCAGGCCGGTGTCGCGGGTGAGCCGACGGCGTTTGTCGCCAGCTTCAAGAACGGAGCCGGGCCAGTGATCGGCGTGCTGGCCGAATATGATGCGCTGCCCGGCCTGTCGCAGCTTGCCCAGCCGACCAAGGCCAGTGCGGGCGGGCCGGCAGGGCATGGCTGCGGCCATAATCTGTTCGGTGCCGCCAGCACCTATGCCGCCATCGCGGTGAAGGACTGGATGGTGAAGAACAAAGTGACCGGCGAGATCCGCGTCTATGGCACGCCGGCCGAAGAGGGCGGCTCGGGCAAGGTCTATATGGTGCGTGCCGGCCTCTTCAACGACGTTGATACGGTGCTGCACTGGCACCCGGGCAACGTCAACACGGCCGCGCAGGGCCCGTCCATGGCCAATATTTCGGGCAAGTTCCGCTTTCATGGCAAGTCCGCCCACGCCGCAGGCGGGCCGGACAAGGGCCGATCGGCGCTCGACGGGGTCGAGGCCATGGACTCGATGGTCAATCTGATGCGCGAGCATATCCCGGACCGGACGCGCATCCACTATGTCATCACCAAGGGCGGCAAGGCGCCCAATGTCGTGCCGGACGAGGCGGAGGTCTATTACTATGTGCGCCACACCGATCCGGCGATCGTAAAGGCGACATGGGAGTGGGTGACCCAGGCGGCGCAGGGCGCAGCGATGGGCACGCAGACCAAGGTGGATTGGGAAGTGACTGGCGGCGTCTATTCGCTGCTTCCTAACGAAGCGCTGATGAAGGTCATGGACGCCAGCCTTCAGACCGCCGGGGCGATCAGTTGGACGCCGGAGGAGGTTGCGTTCGGCAAGAAGATCCAGGAGACGCTGGTCAACCCGCCGCCGGTGGAAACCGTTGGCAAGATCGTGCCAGCCGTGATCGTTCCCGATGCCATGGGCGGCTCCACCGATGTCGCGGATGTGAGTTGGAATACGCCGACCGTCGGCCTTTCCACGGCGACCTTCGTGCCGGGATCAGCCGGGCACAGCTGGCAGAATGTCGCAGCCGCGGGATCGAGCATCGGCGTGAAGGGCGCGGTGCTGGCGACCAAGACGCTGGCGCTGGCGGCAGCGGACCTGTTCCGCAACCCCGCCACCATCGAGGCGGCCAAGAAGGAATTCGTCGCGCGGCGCGGTGCGGACTTCAAATATGAGGCTTTGCTGGGCAATCGCCAGCCGCCGCTGGACTATCGTGATGGCGCGGTCGACTAAAAGCTGAGTTACACGACCTGATTGACCTTCCGGTCATGGCGAGGCTTCTGCGAAGCTGCCTCGCCATGACCGGGCTTGTCCGTACATCCACCGGGCCGGAAACCTGAAGCTGTCGAGATTGCGGAAGAGCGGGCCGCCGCAGCGTTGCGGCTGACGAAGCGCTTGATTGGGCCGCGTCCCGATGCGACGCTTTCCCCGTCAGCGAGTAAGCGTAATCGTGTCGCTGGTCTTTGAAGCCACCCGCGCAGCGCGCGTGGCGACCAAGGCGGCGACAAGGGCGTCCGCGCCCCCATCGGTGGTGAAGGAGCCGCTATAGGGTTGCCGCGCAAGATGGCGGTCGGCGATGATGATCCTTGTCGATCCATAGCGGCTGAGTGAAGCGGCTACGTCCGCCAGCGGCACGGCGCTGAAATCGAGTCGCCCGCTGCGCCAGCTTGTGGCGGCCTCTGCATCATGGCCCAGCATGACATGCGTGTCGCTGGCGCGCAGCGTCTCCCCCGGCTGCAGCTTGTGCGTGCCTGCACGGGTGACGACCCGCACCGATCCTTCAAGCAGCGCCACGACCGTCTCGCGCTTTGCGCGCTCCACGCTGAACTGCGTGCCAAGCGCAGTGACGCTATCGCCATTCGTTGAGACAACGAAGGGGTGCGCCTTGTTCTTCGCCACGGTGAAGAGCGCTCGGCCCTGAGCCAATGTGACGGCGCGAACCTCACCCAGCGACACGTCAGCGGCCGAGCGGGCGTCGAGCAGCATGGTCGATCCGTCGGGCAGGGCGACAGAGCGGGGTGATGCGGCAGCGGCATAATGGCGTGACGTGGCGGTGCCCTGGTCTGGCGATTGCTCGATCAGGCCGGAGGCGAATGGCAGGCCGATCGCGGCCACCAGAGCGGCGGCCAGTGCCCCGCCGATCATCCAGCGGCGCGAAGCAGGCGCGGCGACCGGTGCGCGTGCAGCGTCGCGCAGCGCGACGATCGCCGGATCCTCGCCGATCTGTTCGAGCATGACATCGAGCTTGCCCAACTGTGCCCAGGCCTGCTTGCCCGCCGCATCGTTCCTGATCCACTCATCCAGTGCCGCGCGCTCGTCGGCCGGCATGACCGGCGCATGGCTGCGCACATACCAAGCCGCCGCCGCGTCGGCGGGCGTCTTCGCCTGATTGTCGGACATCAGGCGATGGCCGCCGTCAGGATGCGAATGGCCTTCATGATATGCTTTTCGACTGCACTGACCGATATGCCCATGTGACGAGCGATCGCCGTGTAGCTCATCTCCTCAAACCGATGAAGCACGAACGCCTGGCGGGTACGTTCGGGCAAGTCGCCGATTGCTGCAACGAGCTGCGCGAGATCCTCCTTTCCCTGCAAGACGCGATCGGGCGAGCATACCTCAACGGGGTGGTGATCATTTTCCAGCGTCTGGTGGGCAGATCGGTGACGCACCTGATTGCGCCGGGCGTGATCGGTCAGCACGCTATGCGCGACCTGGAACAGATAAGCGGCAGGATTGTCGATTGTCGTATCGCTGCGTCGGGAATGAAGCCGAAGAACGACATCCTGGACGAGATCATCGACATCGGCGGCAGGAACGCGCCGGGAAAGATACCGACGGATCGTCGGCAACAATTGCGTTACCTGAAGATCAGGCCGGCAATCAGAATCGTCCCGTATTTCCGCCCTGAGCAACAGCGACCGCCCCCCGTGCCGATTGGAGTGCCCTCCTCCCCAATGCCCTTTCTTTCCAAAGGGCTGAACCGGCAGTCGATCATTTTGACGATGGATCGTCAACCCGGCTTCTGTTTGGTTGTTCCATAACCTTTGCTCAATGTTGTGCAGCGCCGCGAAGCTCGGCATGATCCGGGCGGGGAAGGCGGGTGCATACGGGCGCAGTCGGGCGGAATTTGTGGTTTATCGGCGTGGTGACGGCGCTGGCTGGGCTTCAGCCGATCGCTGCCACCGCTCAGATTCGGACGCGGCCCGCCGGGGACGTAGCGCGCCTCCGCCACGCGGTCGCCGCCGGCTCGCTGGACCGCGTGTTGCATGAGATTGCGGCGGCGGCGGGCGTACAATTGCTGTTCGATCCAACGATTGTGGCAGGCTGGTCGGCCCCCGCCATCCCGCGCAACTTGCCAGTCACCAAGGCCTTGTTCCGCGCGCTCGCCGGCACCCGGCTGCAAGCGCGAACGGTGGCGCCTGGAATGATCGTGCTCGAACGGCTGGCGCCGGCCAACGTGGCCGTTCCGGTGCCCGACAGTGACATCGTGGTCACGGCATTGCGCAGACCGACGCTGTTGCAGCGTACGGGCATGAGCCTGACGGTCGTGTCCGGCCGCATGCTGGCGGAGCGGCGCGCCTATGACCTGCGCGGGCTGACGCGGCTGGCGCCCGCCGTGAACCCGATCAACACCGGTCCGTTGCAGCAGCGCCTGTCAGTGCGCGGCGTGACGGGAACGGGCGAAAGCACCGTTGCGACCTATTTCGGCGAGGCACCGGTCAGCGCGCCTTCCGGCACCGGCTTCGACCCCGGGGCGGTCGCGCCGGACGTCGACCTGATCGATATCGATCGGATCGAATTGCTGCGCGGCCCGCAAGGAACGCTGTATGGCGCAGGATCGATGGGCGGCACGCTGCGCACGATCTTCAACCGCGCGGACATCGCTGACTTTGATGGAGAGGGATCAGCGGAGGCCGGCGTGACCGCGCACGGCAGCCCCAGCTTCGCCGCGCATGCGATCGTCAACGTCCCGATCGTACGCGGTGCGCTGGCCATTCGGGCGGTGATTGGCCGCCGGCGGACGGGCGGCGTGATCGACAACGACAGGTTGGATCGATCCGATACGGACAGGGTGACGCGGGAGAGCGAACGGCTGCTGGCGAGCTGGACGCCGAGCGACAGGCTGGATGTCGAGGCGACGTGGCTGCGGCAGCGCAACCGTATCGATGACGCGGGCGTGGCCGAAGCGAGTGCGGCACGGCTGACAACCCGCTCGCCAGTCCGCGTGCCGAACAGCGAACGCCTGTCGCTGCTGACCACGACGCTGCACTGGGCGCCCGGCCCCGTGCGGATGACGGCCACTGCGTCCCATTACGCATGGCGCATCGTGAAGCAGCTGGATTTCACCCGCGTGCTCGCCGGCCAGCGTGACAGCACGGCTGCCTGCACGCGGTACAGCCTCTCGCTGGGTGAGGAGGGTTGCGGGCCTGCGCAGCGCACCCGCTACCAGGCGTGGCTCGATACCAGGCTGCCGGGCGCCCTGTACCAACCGATGAGCGTCGACGGCACCAGTGGCGAGCTTCGGTTCGACAATGGCGATGGCGGGCCGGACGGCTGGACGGCAGGGGTGTTCATCGAGCATCGCGCGGACGAGGTGGCGAGCTATGCCGTGCGGTCGGATGCGGGCACGGGCCTTGTTCTCGAGCCACTGGATGTGACGGGTGTGCGGCTGATCGAGACGGTGCTGGATCAGCAGGCGCTGTTCGCCGAATGGCGGCATCGGATCGCCCCCGATCTGACACTGACGTTCGGCGGGCGGGTCTATCGCTATCACCGGTCGGCCAGTGGATCGACGCCAATCCCCAACATCATCACCGGTACTGGGGCGATCACCAGCGGCGACTCCAGCAACACGGAAAAAGGGGCGAACGGCAAGATCGAGCTGACATGGGCATCCGACGGCAAGCCCACGGTCTATGTCATCGTCGCCGAAGGCTTTCGTCCCGGCGGCGTGAACATCACGCCCGAGCTGAACGACGATGAGCGTGCCTATCGCGCCGATCATCTTTGGAGTTACGAAATCGGTGTGAAGACGCCGCCGTGGGGCGGGCTGACCCTCGAGGCGTCGGCCTATCACATCAACTGGCAGAACACGATCTTCGCCACCACGAGTGCAAATGGAGCTTTCGTCTACAACACCAATCTGACCAGCGTGGCGATCACGGGCGGGGAAGGGCGGGTGGCGTGGAGCGGCGCGCGCGTGCGGCTTTCGGCCACGGCGGCCTATGTCGATGCCCGGCTGACGGCGGATACGTTGCTGGGCACCAGCGATGGCGTGGGCAAACGCGGCGATCGGCTGCCGAACGTGCCGCGAGTCACGTACGCATTGCTGTGGGACTGGGCGATTGATGCCTCGCACGATGCCGCGCATTGGACGCTGGGCGGTGCGCTGAGCGGCAATGGCGCGATGCATTCGACGTTCAGCCGGGACAGCGCCTTTCACGAACGCACGCCAGCGCGGGTGCTGGTCGATGCCTATCTGCTGTACCGGCGCGGCGCCTGGAGCGCGCGCCTCGGCGTGGACAATATGTTCGATGCGCTGGCACCGAGCCGGATCAGCTCCAGCAACTTCGGCATCGGGCAGATCTATGCCGCGCGTCCCCGCACCGTCACGCTTGGGCTCACGCGGCGCTTCCGCTGAACTATTCCGCGGGCATCTCCGCCGCGAGCCGGCGCGCGATGATGTGCGGTGACGCGGCGCGCCGGGCGAGCAGCCGGTAGAGCACGGGAATCAGGAACAGGGTGATGGCGGTCGCGATCGTCACCCCGGCGACGATCACCACGCCAATCGCCCCGCGCGCACCGGCGCCGGCCCCATGACTGAGCGCAAGCGGCACCGCGCCGAACACGGTGGCGATCGAGGTCATGAGGATTGGGCGCAAGCGGCGAATGGCAGCGTCACGCGTGGCGGCAACGAACTCCTGCCCCTCGTCGCGTAGCTGATTGGCATATTCGACGATCAGAATGCCGTTCTTGGCGGCGAGGCCGACCAGCATGACGATGCCGATCTGGCTGAACAGGTTGAGCGTGATGCCGGCGAGCCACAGGCCGATGATGCCACCCCCGGCGGCGAGCGGAACGGTGGCGATGATCACCGCGGGATGGACGAAGCTTTCGAACTGCGCGGCGAGCAGCAGATAGATGATCACCACGGTGATGCCGAAGACGACCCAGATGGCGTTGCCGGTCTGCTTGAGCGACTGGCTTTCGCCGCGATAGCCGATTGCCTGCACCTCGGGTGACTTGCGTGCCTCCTCCTCCAGAAAGGCCAGCGCCTTGCCCAGTGAGTAGCCGGGCGCGAGCCCGCCCTGCAGCGTGATCGCGCGCATCTTGTTGAACCGGCCAAGCTCACGCGCGGACGCCGCCTCGCGCACATGAACGAGGTTCGACAGGGGCACCAACTCGCCCGAGCGCGCGCGGACATAGACGCTGTCGAGGCGGGCTTCCTTGTCGCGATCCTCCGCGCCGGCCTGCACCATCACGCGGTATTCCTCGCCGCGGTCGACATAGGTGGAGACGCGGCGCGAGCCCATGACGGTCTGCAGCGCCTGGCTCACGTCATCAACCGAGACGCCGAGGTCGCCAGCCCGATTGGCATCCACGTCGATCAGCAACTGGGGCTTCGATTCGACGTAATCGGCGTCGAGATTGACCAGCCCCGGATTGTCGCGCGCGGCGGCAAGGATCCGGTCTCGGGCGCGGGCGAGATCGTCATAGGTCGCTCCCGCAATGACGAAGCCGACCGGCTGGCCACGACCGCGACCGAGCGAGGAGCGCACATTGGCGTTGCCGCGCACGCCAGGCACTTCCTGCAACGCGGCATTCACGACCCGCGCGACGTCTTTCGACTCTTCTGCGCGCTCTTCCCAGGGCTTGAGGAAGACGCTCATGCTGGACGCGTTGAAATCCTCCGCCATTCCATAAGCGAGCGGCAGGCGCGTGTTGAAGCCGCGGATCGGCCCATCCTCGGTCATGAGCGGCGCAACCTTGGCCTCGACCTGAGCGGCGTAGCGGTCGAGCTCGGCAAAGCTGGTGCCTTCCGGCGCATTGAGGCGCACTTCAAGCACGCCCGTGTCCTCCGGCGGGACCAGCTCGCCATCGATCTGAACGAACAGGAAGCCGCAGCCCAGGAGAAAGAGCGCAACACCGCCCAGAACGATGCGCGGCCGGGCAAGCGCATGATCGAGCAGCCGGCCATAGCCGTGTTCCAGCCGTCCGAACTGGTGGTCCACCCAGCGCGCCAGCCGCCCACCCTCCTCACGACGAAGGAGTTTCGACGACAGCATCGGCACGAGGCTGAGCGCGAGCACGCCCGACAGGGCAATCGCGGCGATCATCGCGACCGCCAGTTCGCGAAACAGCAGGCCGGTCTGACCGGCGATGAACATCACGGGGACGAACACCGCACAGACCACCGCCGTGGTCGCCACCACCGCAAACCCAACCTCGCGCGTGCCGCGATAGGCGGCGACCAGCGGGGTTTCGCCTTTGATGATGCGGTGATGGATGTTTTCCAGCACCACGATAGCGTCATCGACGACCAGGCCGATCGCCAGCACCAAGGCCAGCAGGGTGAGCAGGTTGATCGAATAGCCGAACACCCACAGGACCGCGAAGGTGCCAAGCAGGCAGATCGGCACGGTGATCGTGGGAATGATAGTCGCCCGTCCGCTACCCAGAAACAGATAGATCACGATCACGACCAGGATCACCGCCTCGCCAAGCGTGCGCCAAACCTCATGGATGGCGCGGTCGATGAACAGCGAATTGTCCGAGCCCAAAGTCATGGTGATGCCGGCGGGCAGATCCGGCTCGATCTGCTTCATCAGCGCCTTTACGCCATTGGCGACTTCCAGCGTGTTGGCGCCTGACTGACGCACGACGCCCAGGCCAAGCGCAGTCTGCTGACGAAAGCGGAAGGCGGTGTATGGATTTTCCGGGCCGCGCTCGACCCGCGCGACGTCGCCGAGCCGCACGAGATAGCCGTCGCCGCCCCGGCCGATGACCAGGCTGCGGAAGGATTCGGGGCTGGCGAAGGCGCGATCGACACGCAGCGAGACGTTCTGGGTCGAGGATTCGATGCGGCCGGCCGGCAGTTCGACATTCTGCCGTCGCAGCGCATCCTCCACATCGCGCGGCGTCAGCCGGTATGCGGCAAGCTTTCCGAGATCGAGCCACACGCGCATCGACGGGCGCGCCTGGCCAACGAACTGCACCTGCGCCACGCCGTCGATGGTGGAAAAGCGGTCGAGCAGGAACCGCTCCACATAGTCCGACAGCGCTACCTTATCCCAGGACGCGCCCTGCACGACGATGTACATGATGGGCTGGGCATCGGCGTCCACCTTGCGGACTTCGGGGGGCAACACCTCCTCCGGCAGATCGGCGAGCGCGCCGGACACCCGATCCCGAACATCATTCGCCGCCGCGTCCACATCGCGGCTGGGGCGAAACTCGATTGTGATGTCCGAACGCCCGTCGGTGGACCGTGAGGTGATCGTCTCGATCCCTTCGACGCCGGCCAACCGCCCCTCCAGCGGCTGTGTGACGCGGCTTTCGACCACCGCGGCGGCTGCGCCGACATAGCTGGTCTGCACCGAGACGACCGGGGGATCGGTCTCCGGGAACTCACGGACGGAGAGGTTGAGAAAAGCGACCACGCCGACGATCATGATCAGGATCGCGCCAACCGCCGCCACGACGGGTCGGCGGACGGAAAGGTCGGACAGCATCATCCGTGCTGACCCCGGCCAGCATCTCTACCCAGCGCCGCCCTGGTGCGCGGAGCCGGAGCGCCATCAACCTTTACCTTGATACCGTCGCTGACCTTCACCACGCCTTCCGTGATGACACGGGCGCCTGGTGCGATCCCGCGTACTTCGATCACACCGCCGTCGCGCGCGCCGGTGGTCACCTTGGTGCGATGCGCCACATCCTTGCCGTCGACGACATAGACGTAGCGTTCCGCACCCTCGCCGAGTACCGCCAGCTCCGGAATGGCCGCGGCATCACGCTCGCCGGTGAGCACCCGTACCGTCAGCAGCATGCCTGGCTTCAGCCTGTTGCCGGGATTGGGCAGGATCGCCCTGATACTGGCGGCGCGCGTGTTGGGATCGATCACCGGATCGATTGAACTGACCTGACCGCGGAACGGCACGTCCGGATAGGCGGCGGCATGAGCGACGACCGGCTCCCCGATCCGCATATGGGCGAGCGCGGTCTCGGGCACGGTGAAGTCGAGCTTGATCCGCGAAATGTCGCTGATCGTCGCGATCGGCGTACCGGCGGAAATGATCGTTCCGCGCGATATCGCGCGCTGGGAAGCGTAACCGGAAAATGGCGCCCGGACGATGCGGTCGGTGATCTGGGCGCGGGCGGTATCCGCCTCGGCGCGGGCCTGTTGCGCCAAGGCGCGCTGCTGATCGAGCGTTGCCGGAGTGACGAAGCCGCGCTCGTTGAGCGCGCTCATGCGGCCGAGCTGCGCCTTTGCCTGCTGCTCCGCCGCGACGGCACCGGCAAGGGCGGCACGCTCCTGCGCCTGCGCCAGTGTGGCGATCACCTGCCCGCGCCGCACGAAGCCGCCGTCGGTGAAGCTGACCTGCTCGATCCGCTCGGTGACCGGGGACGACAGCGTAACCTGCTCGTTGGCGCGCGCCGTTCCGACCGCTTCGACCTGATCCGCAAAATGGTGAATGGCGGGCGGCTCGGCACGCACCAGCGGGGCGGCCTTGGCCTTGCCCGACGGTGCCTCGCCGCCGCCGCATGCCGCCAAGGGCGCAAGCATGATGGCGAGCGCCAGCAGTCGCCCCCGCGTGCCTGAAGTGAAATGAAAGTCTCGGCCGGCCATTGTTTTATCCAGCACTATTCGGATGCGGCGACCCTCACCGCCTTGTTCGCAACAGACCACAGCTTCGTGCTGCACCGCAACGGGCAAGCCCGACTAAAAAGCATCGGTCGGGCAGAACCAAGGGTTATGCCCGAGCCAGGGCGAGCGTAGCTTCGGGGCCCATGATCGTCATCCCGCGAAGTCCGGGTTTGTTCGGAGCGAGGATGAGGCGGCTGCGCCGTACGATCGGTTCGAGCGAGCGCGCCAATTCTGGCGTGGCGCCAGCCCAGAGCCGGAGACGCTTTCATGAGCAAGCCCAACATTCTCGTGATCTTCAGTGACGATGTCGGACCACAGAACCTGAGCTGCTTCAGCCACGGCCTGTTGGGCTACAAGACCCCGAACCTGGATCGGATCGCCAAGGAAGGCGGGATGTTCACCGATTATTATGCGGAGAACAGCTGCACCGCAGGGCGAGCGGCCTTCATTACCGGGCAAGCACCGGTGCGTACCGGGCTGTCCAAGGTAGGTCTGCCCGGATCGAAGCTGGGGCTATCGGACAAGGATGCCACCCTTGCGGAACTGCTGAAGCCGCATGGCTATAAGTGCGGTCAGTTTGGCAAGAACCATCTTGGCGACCGCAACGAATTCCTGCCGACGGCGCATGGCTTCGATGAGTTCTACGGCAATCTGTATCACCTGAATGCGCACGTTGAGCCTTACAACGAGGATTATCCCAAAGATCCGGCGTTCAAGGAGCGTTATGCACCGCGCGACGTGGTTCACAGCTGGGCCACCGCTGAGGAGCAGGAAGGCGAGGATCCGCGCTTCGGCAAGCCCGGGAAGCAGAAGATCGAGGAAATCGGCCCGCTCGATCTCGATCGCATCCCGATCATCGATGAGGAGTATCTTGAACAAAGCCTGCGCTTCATTCGCGAGCAGCATGAAGCCGGAACGCCGTTCTTCTGCTGGCACAACGCCAGCCGCATGCACTTTCCGACCATGTTGAAGGAGGAATCACGCGGCGTAACCGGGCAGGGCATTTTCGCCGATGGAATGGTGGAGCATGATGGCCATGTGGGGCAGTTGCTCGATCTACTCGACGAACTCGGCATCGCCGAGGATACGATCGTCGTCTATGCGTCGGACAACGGGCCCATGTTCCTCAACTGGCCCGATGGCGGCACGACCGCTTTTCGCAGTGAGAAGAACACCAATTGGGAGGGCGCCTGGCGTGTGCCGGCGCTGGTCCGCTGGACGGGGACGATCCCGGCCGGCAGCGTGTTCAACGACCTCGTTTCCCACACCGATTGGGTGCCGACGCTGTACGCTGCCGTGACGGGCGACACCGACCTCCAGGCGAAGCTGCGCGACGGCATGGAGGTCGGCGAGAAGAGCTTCAAGATTCACCTCGATGGCGTGAATATCCTGCCCTATCTGAAGGGCGAAAGCGAAGCTTCGGGACGCAAATCCTTCTTCTACTTCGGTGACAGCGGCGAGCTTCTGAATGTCCGCTATGGTGACTGGAAGTGTGTGTTTGCCGAACAGCGCGGCAAGCAGTGGATGATCTGGCGCGAACCGTTCACCCCGATGCGCGCGCCCAAGCTCTATAACTTGCGACGAGACCCATTCGAGCGCGGGTTCGAGGAATCGGTTGTGTATGAAACCTGGTTTCAGGAGCGGCAGTTCATTCTCGTGCCGATCTCGGAGTTCGTGGTGAAGATGCTTGCCACGTTCGAAGAGTTCCCGCCGCGCTTCAAGGCACCGAGCTATTCGCTGTCCAACGCGCTCGAGATGATCGAGACCGCGCAGGGCTGATAAAAAGCGAGCGGCGCCGGACAGGCGCAACAGGCCAGCCCCAGTTCCCGCTCCTGAATGAGTCGGCACTGGGGCTGTGCCTTGCCTGTCGGACGAGCGTGTCGACGATTGCGGCTATTGGGCGGCGGCGGTCTGGCGACGTGTGGTCACGGCGTCGCTCGTCGCCCGGCATGTTTCTGCACGCTGGCAATCAAGGCAGTGGGGGCGCGTTCGCCCTCGCCATCAGCCTCCGGCATGGCACAAGGGAAGTGGATCTCCAGTACGTTCAACAACGTGAGACTCGCGTCGTCGCCTTCTTGCTCCGGATGTTCAGTCGCGAAGTCGAGGAACATGGATTTCAGTTCAGCCACCAACAGCTTCTCAGGCGGGCAAAATGTCGGCTCTGCGTCGCTGGCGATCAATTGACCCATGATCAACCCTTCCACGGCGCCGGACAGAAATCCGGAACATGCGTGATCCACCGCAATCTCCGAATTGTCACACACGTCTCTTAATTCAGCGGTGGAGATGCGAGACTCGGTGAGTTGCGCCGCGGCGGGTGCGTGCATGGAGAGGACAACCGGCATCAGGATCGGGCCGATCCAGTGGCGGCAGGTGCCCATCAGCTCTCTCCCTCGTTTGCAAGCAATCGCGTTGGTTAACGTTGAAGATGCAGGTTGCAGCGGATGCTGCCCATAAGGGTAAATCACGATATCGGCTTCGAAGCAGAGCAAAGTGCTAGCCGTCCGGGCTTATTAAAAAGATATGTGGTGAACAACCAAACAGGAAGTTGCTCGCGTCAGGGTTTCGCCGGATGCCAATGCGGGCAACTTTACCTATAAGTGCACGTCCAAGTGGGCGTAAGCCATCTCGCCCCCTTGGATATGGCAGGGGGTATTAACCATGTTATTTGGGGTACGCTCAGAAATCACGTCCGCGCCCGAGCCGTCAGGCGCCGCCAATGTCCAGAATTTGTCTTCTCGTTATGGATCGGAGGAAAGCGCGCTGGGCAGTGCGGTGCGCGCACTTATCGATGGGTTGCCGGGCCCTATCGCCGTGACCAGCGCTGATTGGCGTATCCTGATCGCCAATCGGGCCTGGATCGATCGCGCCGAGGAAGAGCAGAGATGTGCGCTGCTGTCGATCGGCCACAATTTCAGGTTCTACTGGCTCTGGCTGCAGATGACGGGACTGGCCGGCGCGCAGGACGCCATCGATCAGCTCGACCAGTTTACCGCCGGGGGCGGCCTGCAGGCTCAGGTTCATGGTCGTGAAGACGAACAGCAACGCTTCTGCCTCAGCCGCTTCGACTTTCTGGGTGGCCGCTACACGATCGTGGCGCGCTCCAACGCAGGGGAGATCGAACGATTGCGGCGGCAGAACCGCGCGCTGAACGTCAGCCTGATGAAGGCGGAGACTCGGCTGGTCCAGGTGCATGAGGACGAGCGCGTTCGCCTTGCGCGTGACCTGCACGACACGGCTGCTCAGCATCTTATCGGCATGAACCTGATGCTGGGGAAGATGAAGGTGATGGCGACGGATGTGGTGAGCGCGAAGGCGGTCGCCGATCTGTCGGAATTGCTCGGCCAGTTCCACAAGGATTTGCGGGGGCTCACATACCTGCTTCATCCCCCGCAGATCGGAGAGCATGGCCTCCACGGTGCGATTGCGCGACTGTGTGACGGGTTCGCTCAACGGACCGGCCTCAGCATCGACGCGCGCATCTATGGCGAGGATCGGCGGCGAAACTCGCCTGCGGAGGGTGCGGCATATCGCATCGTCCAGGAAGCGCTCAGCAACGTGCATCGCCATGCCCGCGCGTCCAGGGTGCGTGTCCGGGTGAGTGACCGGCCGGATGCGCTCTACGTTTCGGTTCTTGACGACGGACGCGGGCTGGGTTGGCGCGGATCCAACGATGCGGGCTCCGACGTCGTGGTCGGTGTCGGGATCGCAGGCATGATCGGACGTGCCGCGGAACTGGGCGGCATGCTTCGGCTACAGGCGCAAAAGGGCCGCAACGGCACGGCGGTGGTCGCATGCCTGCCGCGCGATGGCGGCGGACGGTCCTTCATCCCGCCGGTCATGTAGGAGTCGATCCTGCTATCCTGATCCGCTCTTCCGGCGCGGGCGGTAGCCCGGCCGAGGTGCGGAAGTGTGCGCCTGGCGGCAAGCAATCCCGACTTGCCAATCCGACCATAGGTGGGCGGCGCGTGAAGCGCTGGCCGCAGGTTTCCTCTCGCGCGGTGATGGGGGTTCTTCTGATCCGAAGATGGGGTTGGCCCCGATGAAGCGCCGCTGACACCCGCTTTAGAGTGTCGATGGCAGCGGGCGCGCCGGCACAAGCGAAGTTGCCCATCCTTAACGGCTGGAGCTTTAAATGGCCGAGCAGAAGAAGCCGAACATCCTCATCATCTGGGGCGACGATGTCGGCATGTGGAACATCAGTGCCTATCACCGGGGCATGATGGGCGGCTCGACTCCGAACATCGACCGCATCGCCAAAAAGGGCATGATCTTCATGGATCACTATGCCCAGGCGTCGTGCACCGCGGGACGCGCAGCTTTCATCACCGGCCAGTATCCCGTCCGGGTGGGGCTGAGCACCGTTGGCCTCGCCGGCGCGCCGCAGGGCATGCAGAAGGAGGATCCGACCATCGCTGAACTGCTAAAGCCGCATGGTTATGCGACGGGTCAGTTCGGCAAGAACCATCTGGGGGATCGCGACGAGCATCTTCCCACCGCCCATGGTTTCGACGAATTCTTCGGCATCCTCTATCACCTGAACGCAGGCGAATATGCCGAGGAATATGACTATCCCAAGGATCCCGAGGTGGCGAAGCAGTTCGCCTGGCGCGGTGCGATCCATAGCTGGGCTGACGGCAAGGGCGGCCAGAAGATCGAAGACAAGGGGCCATTCGGCCGCGAGCGGCAGCGCACCATGGACAATGAATTTATGGTCGAATCCAAGCGCTTCATTCGCGAGGCTGTAGAGGCCGGGAAGCCGTTCTTCGTGTGGCACAACACGACGCGGATGCATTACCGCACGAACTTGCCACCGGAATATGACGGCGTGACCGGCTATGGCATTTATGCCGACGGCATGAAGCAGATGGACGACCATGTCGGCGAACTGCTCGACCTGCTTGAAGAGCTTGGCATCGCCGACAACACGATGGTGATGTTCTCCACCGACAATGGCGCTGCATCCAACAGCTGGCCGGACGGTGGCAACCAGCCGTTTCGCGGCGAAAAGGGCGTCGGCGGCTTCGAGGGTGGCTTTCGCGTGCCCTGCGCCGTCCGCTGGCCAGGTCGGATTCCGGAAGGCGTGAGCACGGGCGAGTTCATGGCGATGGAGGATTGGATGCCGACGATCCTCTCCGCGCTGGGTGAGCCTGATCTGAAAGAGGAACTGCTGAAGGGCAAGAAGGTCGGGGACATGACCTACAAGGTCCATCTCGACGGCTACGACCAGACCGAACTGCTGAGCGGCAAAGGGCCGACCAAGCGCAAGGACTTCTATTACTTCACCGAATCCACGCTGCACGGCCTACGGTACGGCGATTGGAAGTTCCTGTTCAAAACACAGGATCGCTGGTTCAACGGGATACAGGAAAACCTGAACACGCCGCTCATCACCAATCTGAAGCTCGATCCGTTCGAACGCTTCCATGACGCGCGTGGCTTCGACGAGTGGCAGGAGAACCGCTCCTGGACGCTCGGCCCCGCGAAGATGCAGGTCGCGAAGTTCATGCAGTCGTTGAAGGAATATCCCCCAAGGATCGAGAGCATGAACTTCGATCTGGACGCAATGGTGTCAAAGGCATCGGAAGCGCAGTCGCGATAGACCTTGCGACGCTAAACGACTGGCTCCGCGGGCTGCCCCGCGGAGCCATTTTTCTGAGCCTGCCGTAAATCGCGCCGAGCGACGCAAGGAGCCGCTCAGGCCTCCACGATGTTGTTGCGCACCGCATAGCGGACCAATTCTGCTGTCGTACGGAGCTTCAGCTTGTGCATGACCGCCGCGCGATGCGTCTCCACCGTCTTGACGCTGATGCCAAGCGAATGGGCGATCTCCTTGTTGATCAACCCTTCGGCGATGAGTTGCACGACCTCGCGCTCGCGATGCGTAAGCGTCGCCTGGGTTGCGGGGGATGAGGCAAGGAAGCGCTCCAGCAGCGTTTCGGAAATCACCCCGGAGAAATAAGGCCGGTTGATCGACAGCGCGTCAACGGCGGCAAGCAAATGACGTTCGGTATCGGACTTCAGCACATAGCCGCGCGCGCCGGCCCGAAGCACTTCCAGCACCAGCTCCTCACGGTCGTGCATCGTGTAGATCAGCACCTCGACGCGCGGCACCTCCCGCTTGATCGCGCGGGTGAGATCAAGGCCATTCAGTTCGGGAAGCGAATAGTCCAGGATCGCGATGTCCGGCCGCGTGCTGATCGCCTCCTGAAGCGCATCCCGCCCGTTCGTGGCTTCCGCGACGATGTGCAGGTTGGGCCGCGTTTCGAGTAGCGTCCGAACGCCGCGGCGAACCACATCATGATCATCGGCGATCAGGACACGGCGTGTGTGACTACTCATTTGTGCCTCGCAACGTCGCTGTTGTGATCACGATAGGCTCCATCCTTAGCAAGGCATCCTTCGGGTACGCGACGTAAATGGCAGGTCCTGGCGCTATCATGCCGGCATTGTTCTTCTTGTCGATAGTGCAATCGCCGGAGCCTGCGTGCCTCTGAACTTGAGAAGTTGGTTAACGTGTTGGAAGAAAACGTTTGGACAGGCTTGCTGTATTTGCCGTTGCTACGTTGAGGGCGCGGCGGAGGTGCTGTCCAAAAACTCCGCCGCGCCCCGCCAAACGGTTCGACGGCAGAGAGGGGGGATCCCTGAAGCCCATCGAGCCGCGGCGTTCGTGAAGCATCCGGTGAGTCACCGGGCACCTCTTCATCCATGCGCTACAAGCCCTTGGTCGCACGCCCGGCCGGCACATCCTATCGGGATTAGACATGACAGACCGGGTCTGTCGTTCCCCAGTTTGCGGCGACAAATGATGGCAGGGCGTTGCCGGGGAGTGGCGGGTACACCAGGCGGGCGCCGCCGCAGAAAACGTGAGAGGTGCCTGCGGCGCGCCCAACTGGCTTACCCCGTCATTTGACCCCGAAAAGCGCAGGAAAGTCCCGATGCACAGCACGTCCGAGGCGGATCATTCTCCTTCGGCCGCACCGTCCGCGGCGGAGTTCGGGAGCAAGTCATGGCGAATCTGAAATCCCTGGAGCGTCTCGCCATTGCCGGTCTGTGCGCTACCGCGGTGCTGTCGTCGCCTGCGCTGGCAGAGGAGGGCGGTGGCAGCGTGTATGTTCCCGGCACGTTCAACGACTTTGCAGCGGGCGTGATCGGACCTCCCGGCGTCTATCTTCGCAACGACCTCACGATCTACGACGCGAGCATCGATGCGCGGCCTCTTGGCGGACGTGTTGACGCCGGCATCGACGAGGTGCTGGTGCTCAACCTGGTCAAGCTGGCATGGGTGGCCGAAGGCAAATTGCTGGGAGGAACGCCAAATCTGGCGGTGGTGATCCCGATCATCCCCCACGTTGATGCCGACGCGAGGGTCCGCGGGCCCGGATTTGCCCGCTTCGGCTCCGGCGGCACGCGCGGGTTTGGCGACATCTTCATCCTGCCGGCGATCAACTGGGCTTCGGAGCGGCACAATTTTCAGATCGGCATCGGCATCAGCGCGCCGGCAGGCCGCTATTCGGTGGATCGCGCGGTGAACCTGGGCCGCAATTACTGGGCGATCGATCCTCAGGTCACCTATACCTTCCTTGATCCCAAGACGGGGTTTGACCTGTCGGCCACCGCCGGCGTGCTGATCAATGACAGAAACAAGGCCAGCGACTATCGCTCAGGCAGCGCGGTTCATGTCGACGCGACCCTGGCGAAGCACTTCGCATCGGTGGTGGCATTGGGCGTGACCGGCTATTGGTATCAGCAAATTGACGATGACGAGGGATTTCTGCCGCCGTTCCTTCCCGAGGGCTTTCGGGGAAGCGCGGCCGGCATCGGACCGGCGATCTCGGGCACGGTGACGTCGGGCAAGTCGACCTTCAGCGTGACCGGCAAATGGCTACACGACGTGGAAACCACCAACCGGCTGCGCGGCGACACGATCATGGTGAGCGTGGCCACCAAATTATAGCCGGTGATCAACGAAGGGCAGGCGCCGACCGGAAGGATGCGGGAGCGTTGGTACGCATCATGGCAAGCACATCCTCGATCGGCGCCTGTTGCTCACGAATGCTGCCTCCCGTCGGCCGATCGATATCGATGATCAGTTGATAGGCGAGGGCGAACAAGGCGAGCAACACGGTCGGGGCTGGCTTCCAGCCTGAACGCGTGCCCACAAAGCCAAGGATGAAGGCGCTGATCATCATGTAGAGCAGCAGCGTCCCCATGACGCGAGGTGGAACGTGTGCCCGGCGTGCCGCGACGCGGGCAGCACCAGCATCGATGGTGGCATTCATCGATTCGATCAGCGGGCGGGAGATCGTGCTGTTTTCGACCGGGCGGACAGCTTCGATCGTGCCACGCCAGAGCTGGATCTGTGCCCGGTCTGTCGCGGCCATCAGACCATTCTGGGTGGCCGGATCTTCGGCACGGGCCAAAGCCAGGCGGTTCGCGGCATAATCCTGCAACAGCGCGCTCAACCTGGATCGAGATGGCTCCTCGAGCATCTGGGCGCGCAGATACGATGTGCCGATCGCGTTCGCTTCCTCCAGCGTCAATGCGCGGCGATGATCATAACGGTCGATCGCCAGGCTGAAGGTGAAGCCGAGCAGGAGCGCCATGAGACCGAACGCGCCGGAAACGATATATCCCTCGTCGCTTGTGCCGGTGGCGGGATTGCCACTGCGGCGCCGCGCGCGCCGTTCCGCCACACTGCCAAGATGCATGGCGGCGACCAGAACGGCGACGACCAGAATAGTGACAAGCAGCTGGGGCGCCCGGAGCAGGAACCATTCCACAAGATGCATCGGCACGCTCCCTTGTTGGGAACCGTGCTGACCCGGCAGCGATGTCGCGACAACCGGGGTAAACCCGCATTCGGAAGGAGATACTTCCGGTGGCGGCGGAGGACTTTTGTAAGTTCGTGTGGAATCGAGCAGTTCAATGATCGGTCAGGAATGTTCCCCCCGACCCACTCGGGGGAATCCCTATCGTCGCGCTCGGCGGGGGAGCGCAGATTGCGGATGCTTTCGCAACAGGGGGCCACATGAGCGACAGACTGAAGCGGGTGAGGTTCGCGACGCTGGCGATGGTGACCCTGGCCGCACCGGGATCGGCGATGGCGCAAGGCATCGACGACAAATATTGGGTGGAGCTGGGCGGGTACCTTCCGAAGGTCGATTCCCAGGTTCGCGTCGCAACGGCTGCCGGGCCGAACCTGGCGACCACGATCGATCTTGAAGCCGATCTCGATCTCGATAGTCGCGAGCTGCTGCCACAGGTGAACGCCGGCGTACGCCTGGGCGATGGCGGGTGGTCCCTCGACGCCGAATATTACGCGCTGCGTCGGGAGGCTACCGCCTCGATCAGACGAGAGATTGTGTTCGATGACGCGACCTATCCCGTGGGCGTCAGCGTTCGCAGCAACTTCGATTCGAGCATCTACCGCGCCACGGTGGGCTATGCCTTTGTTCGCTCGCCGAACACCCGCATTGGTGCGGCGATCGGGCTGCATGCGACCGACTTCGAAGTGGGGCTGTCCGGCGAAGCGCGGCTCGGCGAGCTCACGACCCAAGCTGTTGCCCGCCGCCGCACGTTTCTGGCGCCCTTGCCTACGGTCGGAGTTTTCGTCCGCCAGCAAATCCTGGCCGACGTGACGGTGTCGGCGCGCGCCGACTATCTCTCCCTGAAGATAGACGATTATTCCGGCCGGCTGCTCAATGCGCAGGCGTCGGTCGTCTGGCAGTTCGCGCGGAACTTGGGGCTTGGCGCGATGTACCGTCACGTCGATTATCGCGTGGACGTGGAAAAGGAGCGCTGGAACGGACGGTTGAAGTATCGCTTCAGCGGGCCGGCATTGTTCGTCCGGGTGGGCTTTCCCTGAACTCAGGCGTCGCGGACGACACAGCGGAAGCCGACATGGCTGGTCGATGTGTCGATCGGTTGCGCGTGGCGTGCCGCCGGCCGATAGCGCTGGCAGTAATTGGGCGCGCACAGGTGAGAGCCGCCCTTCAGCACCTTTCGCGGTATCGTGATGGCAGGCAACGCAGGGTCGAAGCTCCGCTCCCGTTCGGCGCCGAGCGGATTACGCACCGCGCAGCACGGCCGGTCGGCATTCACATGATGGCGCGCGGCGTAATAGTCCTGCGTCCACTCCCAGACGTTGCCGATCATGTCGAACACGCCATAGCCGTTGGGCGGGAACGTCCCGACAGGAGAGGTGCGGGCGTAGCCATCCGTCAGCAGGTTTTCGTTCGGGAAGGCGCCCTGCCAGGTATTTGCCATCGGCTTTCCGCCCGGCATCAGTTCGTCACCCCAGGCATATTCCTTGCCCTCCAGCCCACCGCGCGCTGCATATTCCCATTCGGCTTCGGTCGGCAGGCTCTTACCCGCCCATACGGCGTAGGCTTCGGCATCGGCATAAGCGACATGGATGACCGGGTAATCGTCCATCCCGTCGATCGAGGATCGGGGGCCAAGAGGATGTTTCCAATCGGCATCAAGGCAGTAAGTCCACCATTGCGAGATGTCGGCGTGATTGGTGACCCGGTGGCGCGGCGGCTGGAAGACCAGCGAGGCCGGACGCAGCAGCGCCGGATCAGCCCCGGGGTAGTCGCGCGGATCGGGCGCGATCTCCGCGCTCGTGACATGCCCGGTGGCCTCCACAAAGGCACGAAACTGCCGATTGGTGACCGGCCGCGCATCAATCCAGAAGCTGTCGACCGCAACGGGGTGGGCTGGTGCCTCCTCGGGATAATGGTCGTTCGAGCCCATGGTGAAGCGGCCGCCGGGCACATGAACCATCTGCGCCTTGTCGACGGGCTCTTCGACCGACGGGGAAATTTTCATCGAAGGAACGGTCACCAAAGGATCCTTTGCTCAGACGAGTTTGCCGGCAATGGCAATAAACAGTGCAAGCCCCGCGACCGACATGATGAGCGCCAAGAGCAGCACCGGCCGGCGCACGCGGAATTCCTCAATACGCTGCAATTCCTTCAGCGTGGCCCAATAGCCGATCGTGCCGAAGATGATGGCGGTCGTCCCGGTGCCGGCGAGGAACAGGCCGACGACCTGTGCGGTCATCGCCGCCCTGGGTGCGTCCGGCCCGGCGATGCCCTGCAGAAATTTGTAGATGGTGAAGCCGAAGCTGAGCATCGACAGCGAGGTCCGGATCCACGCCATAAGCGTGCGATCGGCAGCCAGGATCGTGCGGGTCTCACCCAAATCGCTGGGAAGAAAGGCCGGTCTGGTCCGGGTCACTTTGCCTCCGTCGGTTCGGGCACCGGTTCAGGACTGGAAAATTCGTGAATGTCGCGGCCGAGGAAAAAGCCCAGTCCCGTGCGGATCGCGGCGATAGCCGCGAGTTGCCCGATATCGTCCCACGTCGGCGCGATGGCCGTTTGAACGATATCGGCACCCAGCGCGAATTCGAGCGCAATCAGAATGGCCGCTGCGAAATCGACCCAGATCCGCCGCACGGCTCGGATGGTAAGCTGTGACTGCGCGGCGCGGGCAACCAGAAGAGCGAACGCCCGCGCGCTGCCCAGAAGGACGACGAGCACGACCGCAAGCTCCAATAGCAGCGCCACATGTTCCGCAACGATCTTGAGCGTGGACTCCACTATTCGTCACTCCGCGGGGCCTGCGATCATCTTGATCGCGTGACGATATGCAAGGCTATCGGCGTTTTTCCCGACGAACGGCGGCGCGAACCCCTAAATCGACGCTGGCGGAGGTACGGCACGTTCAATCGCCCCGGCTTCATGCCTGAGGCATCAGGGTTTGTCGCGTGTGCCCTCCAGATTTCCCCTGGTGGCGGATCGGGGAGGGCGGGCTAGCTTGAGCCAAGCAGCCGGAGCGAACCATGGCGGGACCAGAGATCGACACCACCGGAGAATTGATCGGCGGCAGCGCATCCACCGAACTATCCTCGAACCGCACGGCCATGTCGTTCGCGCGTAGCCAGATGTCCGGCGACCGGACGCTTATGTCGGTGATCCGCACCGCGCTGTCGCTGATCGGCTTCGGCTTCACCATCTATCAGTTCTTCAAGACGGTACAGCCGGACATCTCGCCGGGGAAGCTGCCACCGGAGGCGCCGCTGCGCTTCGGTTTGTCGTTGATCGTTCTTGGCGTGCTGTTGTTGATCCTGGGCATCATCGGGCACTGGCGGCTGATCCGTTCGTTTCGTGCACGCCGCAACCGATTGTATTCGCTGCAACTCATTCATCACCAGCCAGATCACCATATCTCGGCAGTATGGCTGATCGCGGTGTTGCTGCTGGTGATCGGCGTGGTCGCCATCTTGCGCATCGCCTTCGGGGTCGGGCCCTTCTAGGCTCAGAATGCCTCGCCAACCGCGAAGTAGATTGCATGCGAGTTCTTTCCAAAGGCGAGGTCAACGCGCGCATTGATGCCATATTGCTTCGACAGTTGATATCGCAGCCCGACGCCGCCGGCTGGGAGCAGCGTGGTATCGCCGACCCGACCCAGTGACGGCGCGATCCCGCCGATCCCGGCAAAGGCCACGCCGCCGATCCGCCGCCACAGGTGCTGCCGCAATTCCACCTGGGCCGCCCATGACGCGCGGTCGCGATATTGGCCGTTCAGATATCCCCGAAGATCATTGGACTGGCCGTAGTTGCACAGGTCGTAGTAAGGCGCCTCGCGGCCGGCGGCGCAGACCGAAACTCGGCCAGCCAGGCCTGTTCGATCGTTCAGGGCTCGATAGAGGTTTGCCGATGCCGTTGCGGCACTGTGGCCGAAATCGCTGCCGAGGAACGGCAGGCCTAGCATCCAGTGCGCCTCGACCAGAAGTCCGTTGCGTGGATTGAAGGGGGCATCCGTGCGGTCAAGAATGATCGAGGGACCAGCAGAGACGATCGTTGAGCGAAGCTCCACAGGGGGAATGTCGATCGCCGACGACCCGTCGGGGTCAGTCCTGATCCGGGTCTTCACATTCTGAACACGGAAGCGAACGCCGGCGTAGAAGTTGTGGCCGACGCGCGCCAATCCCTCGACTCGCCCACCCAGCACATCCTGTTGGATGTTGATGGCCAGCCCGCGATCCCCGGCGTCTGCGCCTACGCCGTAGAAGCGCAGCGGCAGCGAGGCGTAGCCGCCAAGCACCGAAAAGCGGAAACGATCCTGATCAAGCGCCATGCTGTGAAAGCCCGCAATCGCGCGATCGTCATTCGACGTGTACATGGCGCCAGCGCCAGTAATCCAGGGCTTGCCGGCATTTTTGGGCTCGTAGATCCTGACGATCGCAACCGCGAGGCCGGTGCCAAGCGTGGGATTGGAAAGGGGTATCGGCAGGATCAGCTGCTCGGTTGCCGCGCTTGCGGCCTCAGCCTGCTCCTTCAGTTCCTCGACCGGCGTCCCACTGTCCTGCGCCGATGCCGCATGCGACGTTGCCATGAGCGAACACACGGCAAGCGTGGTCAGGCGCGACGCCCAGGTCACTAGAACAGGAACCCGACGCGCGCCTCAATCTTCCAGTCATATGGGGCGTCACGGTCGCCAATCATCTTTGCCGACCCTTCCAGCGAGGTGATGATCTGGCCTCCCCACAACTTTCCGACCGCCGCGTTGAAGGGCAGGAAGAAGCTGTCCTTGATGAAATCGTAGCGGATTTCGGTGCTGGGGAAGAGGGTGACAAAGGCCGCATCCTTCAGCGCAATATTGAGGGTCGGGCCGAACTGCAGGTTGCTGACATTTGCGCGGTCATCATCGCCGGCGAAGCTGAAATCCCAGCGCGCTGCGGCCACGAAGAAGCTGCCGGGCGAGATGGAGTTCATCGCCCAGCGATAGCCAGCGAGAGGAACCATCCTCCACTTGCCACCGCCGAACCCCACTTCCCCGGCGGTGGGCACGATCAACTGGCTGCCGACGCCAAAAGCTTCGTTGCGGTTGACGGGGTGGATATACAGCGCTTGGACCAGGACATCGCCAAAGCCGATGTCGTTCTTGCCGGTGGGGTTGTCGCGCGTCACGAAATCGTTGGCGACGAACGGCAGGTCCATGCGCAGCGCGAGCTGGTCGCCGTTGGCGAGCGGAACGGGGCGGTCGTGCCGCAGGATGAAGGTCTGCGTACCTGAGCCGTCTTCACCCTCCTCATAGCCGGTACGCAGGTCGATCCGCTTGACCGGGTCGGTCACGTCCTGACCGGTATTTGGCCCCTCCACACCTGAGGTGTCGGCCGGCCCACTTTCCTGCGCATGTGCGGGAAGGCTCAACAGGAGAGCCGACAGGCCGAATATCGCATCGCGAGCAACAGGATGGGCGCGCATGTCCGGTCTCCTTGGATCCGCCAGCAGCTTACGAGCCTGCACCGTGCCGGCGGGATCAGGGGAATCCATCACGTTGAACAGGAGCAATACCGACGACGGGTGGAGGTACCGGCGCCGCTATTGTGAGCCCCGCCACCGGGCGCTGGATGTAAGCACAGCACAGTTTTCGGGATTCATCCCGATAGAGGCCGCCTACCGTTCGTGAAGAATGGGCCTGAACCTCGGATCATCATCGACGGAGCAGGCCATGAACTTCAACCGGCATATCAGACGATCATGCGCGATCGTGTTGCTTGCTGTCGCGGCCCAGACGTCCGCCCAGACGGGTACGGCTCCGGCTCCGGCTCCGGCTCCGGGGGCAGGTACGGCTACGGTGATCGAGCCGGAAGCCCTGGAAGCGATGGATCGCATGAGCGCGGCCTTGCGTGCCATGCCAAAGCTCCGCTTCGACGCGGACACGACCATGGAGGAGGTGCTCGAAACCGGCCAGAAGCTGCAGTTTGGCGGCAAGCTGGAGATGGCGGCACGCAAGCCCAACGGGTTCAAGATCATCGCCGCGGCCGACACCGTTCACCGGGAATTCTACTACAACGGCCGGACGTTCGCGATGTATGCTCCGCGCTATCGCTATTACGCCGAGGTGCCGGCGCCGCCGTCGATCGGGCAAACCATCGACAAGGCGAAAACGGAATATGGCATCGAGCTTCCGCTGGTGGACCTGTTCCTCTGGGACAGCGATCAGACGATCCGATCGCGCATCCGCTCAGCCTTTGCGCTCCGCCCCGAGACGATCGAGGGGCGCAGCTGCTTTCACTATGCCTTTCGGCAGGAGAAGGTGGACTGGCAGATCTGGATCGAGGAGGGCGAGCGCGCGCTGCCCTGCAAGATGATCGTCACCAACACCGAAGATTCGTCGCTGCCGCAATATGTGGCGGTGCTGCATTGGCGTGACGCCAGCACGCTGGGAGATGGCGACTTCACCTTCACCCCACCGGCGGATGCGCGGCGGATCGACATGCCCGGCGTGGCGCGGGCGTCCGCTCAGGGAGAGACGAAATGATGCGGCGGTCAACGGGCATCTCCGGCCTGGCAGTAGCGGTCTTGGCAGCCGCACCGGTCGTGGCCGAGCAGACGGTGGTTGCGGCACCTGCTACCATGACCGTGGAAGCTGGTCTCGTGGCGGCGCAGGGGCATCCTGGTGGCGGGCATCGCCCCGGCGGACGGCCCGGCGGCGGACATGCCCGGCCATCACGCCCCGGCGGCGGACAGCATTCGCGTCCACCGTCCCGGCCGAACAACCGCCCTCCGGTGCGTGGCCATTCCCACACAAACATCAATCATCACAACAATGTGAACGTGAACGTCCACCACGATTACCATCACTCCCACTACGACCACCACCACGACTGGGATGACGATTGGGACGACCACTGGCATCCGCTGCGCACGGCCACCACGGTGGCGCTGACCGCGGCCGTGGTCGGGTCGATCGTGCGCAGCCTACCGCCTGATTGCAGCACCATGGTCGTCAACGGCATCAGCTACTCGCAGTGCGGGAACACCTGGTACCAGCCGCAATATGCCGGTTCCTCGGTGCAGTATGTGGTGGTCAATCCACCCCGCTGAGCGGGGCCTTCTTCAAGCAAGCGGGAGCCTGGGATGACGCTGCTTCAGTCATTGAACCTCGTCCTGATGATCAGCATCGTCTTGTCCGTGTTTTCGCTGGCGATGCGGGCGCGGATGCACGACCTGACCTACCTCCTCACGCATTGGCGGCTTGGGCTGGGCGCCATCCTGTCGATGTACGTCGTCGTCCCGGCTGCAGCGATCGCGATGTGCCTGATCTTCACCTTCCGGCCGCCAGTGGAGATCGCGTTGGTCGGCATCGCCTTCTCTCCAATGCCCCCGGTGCTGCCAGGCACACAGCTGAAGGCGGGAGGCAGGCCCTCCTATGTCGCCGGGTTGATTGTTCTCACCACAATCGCCGCCGTGGTCGCTGCGCCGCTCGGTGTCGCTGTGGCCGGGGGAATATTCGGGCTCGACGTGGGCGTGGCGCCGGCGCGCGTCGCGACGCTGGTCGGCATCACGGTTGGTTTTCCGCTGGTGGCGGGGCTGATCGTGGCCTGGCTGGCGGGAAGCCATTCCGACCGGATCGCAGCGGGAACTGGTGTTCTCGGCCATGGCCTTCTGGCGATCGCAATGCTCGGTATCCTCATCTTGCTGGCACCGGCGATCTGGGCTGTCATCGGCGATGGAACGATCCTGGCGCTGGTTGCACTCGCCGCGATCGGGTTCGGCGCAGGATATCTGCTCGGCGGACCGGATGTGCATGACAAGGCGGCGCTCTCGCTGGCGTCGGCGACGCGCCATCCGGGCGTTGCCATCGCAATCGCGACGGCCAACTTCCCGGACGAGAAGCTGGCGCCCGCGGCGATCGCGCTTGGGCTGGTGATTTCGACGCTGCTTGGCATGCCCTATATAAAGATGCTGGCGCGTCGGCCGGATAGCACCATCGGCTCGCAGCCGGCGTAGCCGGCGCTTTCAAAAGACTGCGTTCAAGATCCTTCTCCGCCTTTTGGCAAGGCTGGCGCCGGCCGTCCCGAATGCCCTAGGAAGAGCATATCGGAGAACATGCTCACGTGCGCGGATGAGAACCGGCGAAAAACGGCCGCGCGTGGCGCAACAGGGAGAGGGATGATGGCGGAGGGGGCAGGCCCGCTTGCGGGCATACGGGTGATCGACATGACTCAGTTCGTGCTCGGCCCCTATGCGACGCAGATGCTGGGCGACCTGGGCGCGGAGGTCATCAAGATCGAGACGCCCAGCGGCGACCGGCAGCGCCGCGAGATGGGCCGGATCGCGCCAGCCCAGGACGTGTCCGCGCTGTTCCTGCAGCTGAACCGGAACAAGCAGTCCGTGGCCCTGGACCTCAAGGTGGATCACGACCGCGAGCAGCTGCGCGCGCTGATCGGAACGGCGGACGTGTTCGTGCACAACATGCGTCCGGAGGCGGTTCAGCGCCTTGGCTTTGACTATGAGGCCGTCCGGGCGATCCGCCCCGATATCGTTTATGGCTGGGCATGTGGTTTCGGCGACGGCGGTGAATATGCCGGCCGGCAGGCATTTGACGATCTGATCCAGGGTGCGGCGGCGGCGACGGCGCTGCTGCCGCTCTATGACGGGAACCCCGAACCCAGGCCGCTTCCGACCTTTATGGCCGACAAGGTTTGCGGCCTGATGCTTCTCATCGGCATTCAGGCGGCATTGGTGCACCGGGCGAGGACGGGAGAGGGGCAGGAGGTAAAGGTGCCGATGCTGGAGTCCTTTGCCGGCTTCCTGCTGGTCGAGCATCTTCACGGCCACAGTTACGATCCGCCGCGCGGCAAGTTCGGCCATCCGGGCGCGCTGACGCCGTTTCGCAAAGCGCTGAGAACAAGTGACGGTTACATGATGGTTCTGGCGCAGGACGTTGAGGCATCCAATCGGTATCTGGGGCTGGGCGGCATTGACGGGGCGGAGGTCGAGCGCCGCTATGCGGAGGAGGTGGACGGGCGCGGGCGAGTCAACGCCTATCACCGGATGCTGGCGGAAGTGGCGCTGACGCGGACCACGGCGGAATGGATGGCGCTCGGCACCGAGCACAGCATCCCCATCATCCGCGTCAACGATCTGCCGGGCGTCCTGACCGACCCGCACCTCAGCGAAGTGGGATTCTTCACCCCGCGGAAGATCGATGACGAGGTTGGCAGCTATCTCGCCATGGCGCCAGGCATCAGCTTTTCGGCCACGCCCATGTCGATTACGCGCGATCCTCCCCGACTGGGGCAGCATACCGCGGACGTGCTGCGCGCGCTAAAGGCAGGGCCGGCGACGGCGTCAGAATAGCGGCAGAAGAGGGGGCGGCGATCCGCTGCCGCCCCCCTCCGCCGCTTCAACAGCGTATCAGGGCTTCGCCTTCAGCGCCGCGGCGTCGAGATCAACCTCGAGCTCGCGCGGCCAGAACCGCAATTCGCGACACTTGGCGACGAAAGCTTTGGTATCCTTGGCGCCGGTCAGGGCGATGAAGCCATCGTCACGCCCAGGCAGCCCGGCCGCGTCGAACAACTGCCCTGCGGCCGCACTGTGGCCGATGAACTTGCAGTGCGCGAAGGCGTCCGCCACGAAATCCTTCGCCGTTGCATCCTTGGCCAGCATGGCCGCGCCATCTTCCGAAGGGAGCACGGCCACGGCATCGTACAGGACCGAGGGACCGCCATCGATCTTCTGCTTGGCGGCGACCTTCGTGCCATCGTCCAGCGTGACGCCGCCGATCTTGGGCGCGACCACCTCCCACATCGCGCCTTCCGCCTCGAGCGACTTGGTCAGCGCATTGAACAGATCGGCGCTGGAGCCGTCGGTCAGCAGCACGCCCATCTTGCGGCCCTTGAAGTCCTCCGGGCCGTTCGCCAGGATGCTGAGCGCTGCCGATGGCGGCAGATCGAGCGTTGGCTTGGCTGCCTGCGCCGGTTCCGGCAGCTCGAGCCCGAGCCCGTCGGCAACGGTGGCGGCCAGCCCCTCATCGATCAGCCGAAGATGCGAGACGGCACGGGCGCGGATGTCGACGCGTTCGACCTTGGACAGCTCGAACACCAGGGCATCGCCCAGGTGCTTCTGTTCAATCGGCTGCTGACTGATGAAGAACTGCCGCGCCTGGCTGTAATGATCCGCGAAGGTTTCGGAGCGGATGCGCTGTTTCGTTCCCTGCACCTCTGCCGGGAAGCTGCGATAGCCGATCTCCGGGTTCTCACGCGGGCCGCCATCCGGGCCCCAGCTGTTCGGCTCATAATTGGCGCGCCCCTTGGGATTGCGCATCGCCATATGGCCGTCCTGCTGGAAGTTCATCACCGGGCAGCGCGGTGCATTCACCGGAATATGGGTGAAGTTCGGGCTGCCAAGCCGCTTCAGCTGGGTATCGAGATAGGAGAAGTTGCGACCGTGAAGCAGCGGATCATCCGAGAAGTCGATGCCGGGCACGACATTCTGGGTGCAGAATGCCACCTGTTCGGTGCTGGCGAAGAAATTGTCGACGTTCCGATTCAGCGTCAGCGTGCCGATGATGCGCACCGGCACATCCTCTTCGGGGATCAGCTTGGTCGCATCCAGGTGATCGAACGGCAGCTTGTCCGCCGTCTCCTGATCGAACAGCTGGACGCCAAGATCCCATTGCGGGAAATCGCCGGACTCGATCGCCTGCCAGAGATCGCGGCGGTGGAAATCGGGATCCGCGCCGTTGATCTTGACCGCTTCATTCCACAGCACGGATTGCAGGCCTTGGCGCGGCTTCCAGTGAAACTTGACGAAGGTTGATTTGCCTTCGGCGTTGACCAGCCGGAAGCTGTGTACGCCGAACCCCTCAATCGTGCGGAACGAGCGCGGGATCGTCCGGTCGGACATCTGCCACATGACCATGTGCCATGCCTCCGGGCTGAGGCTGGCGAAATCCCAGTAATTGTCGTGCGCTGACTGGGCCTGCGGGAAGGCGCGATCGGGCTCCTGCTTCACCGCATGGACGAGATCCGGGAACTTGATCGGATCCTGGATGAAGAACACCGGGATGTTGTTGCCGACGATATCCCAATTACCCTCCCGGGTGTAGAATTTGACGGCAAAGCCACGGACGTCGCGGGCGAGGTCCATCGAGCCCTTGTTGCCGGCGACGGTCGAGAAGCGAACGAAGACTTCGGTCTGCTGGCCGACATTGCTCAGCACATCGGCGCGCGTGAATTCGGCAAGGCTCTCGGTCAGCTCGAACACGCCGTGGGCGCCATAGCCGCGGGCGTGAACGACACGTTCGGGGATCCGCTCATGATCGAAGTGGAAGATCTTCTCGCGGAGGATGAAATCCTCCAGCAGCGTCGGCCCGCGCGGACCGGCACGCAGGCTGTTTTGATCATCGGCAACGGGAACGCCCTGCTGGGTCGTCAAGGTTTGCGCAGCATCGCTAGTGGTCTGGTGAGTTTCGCCGCCATGTCCCTGCGGTCCCTTGTAGCTCGTTGGCAGGTCGGCGCCTGCGGGTACGGGCGACGTCTTCGCGGGCGATCCCCCCGGCATCTTGCTCTTGTCGCCTGTGCTGTTCTTCTTCGCCATGCCGATCCCTTTCGTATCCGGTGGTTTTCGACGTAACGCGCGGCGGCGCACATGGATCGCGGGCAAGTTGCTTGATCTTGATCAACCAGCCGCGGATAGCGAACGCCTTCCGGGACGTTAGGATGGCCAGACGCGTACGGGAGAACGGACCTGCCTGAAGCCTTGCCCGCCATCATATGCGTTCCCGCGCGGAACGAGGAAGACGCGCTCCCGACACTTATCGCGGCTCTTTGTAATCTGGCGGTCCCTCCGATGGAGCTGGACGTTTGCATCTACCTGGACCGGTGCACCGACGGCAGTGCTGCGCTGCTGGCCGACAAGGCGGCCAAGCTCCCGTTTCGCCTGATGGTCGAGCATGGCGGCGCGAGCGTGAAGGCGAATGCCGGTGCGGCCCGGCGTGCGGCCTTTGCGATGGGCCTCGGCATGCTGGGCGGGCGAGAGGGGCTGATCTTCACGACGGACGCGGACAGTGCACCCGAGCGCGACTGGATCGCGGCTGGACAACGGGCGCTGGCGCAGGCCGATGTGGTGGCAGGGCGGATCATGCGCGTCGATGCGATGCGCGATACCGAGCAGTCGCGCCTCGAACATTATTACGACCGCCTTCACCGCTATCGACGCGTGATCGATCCCGTCCCATGGGAAGCGCGTGACACCCATCATTTCAGCGGCGGCGCCAACATGGCGGTGCGCGCCTCCGCCTATCGCGCGAGCGGCGGGTTCCAGCCGCTCGCCAGTGGAGAGGATGCGACGCTGCTCGATGATGCGGCGCGCGCCGGATTTCGCGTCCGCCGCGATGCCGCGATGGTGGTGGAAACCTCCTCCCGCCGGATCGGGCGCGTCGCCGAGGGGCTCGCCGGGACGTTGCGCGCGCTCGATGCCGGGCGGCAGGTGCGGGTGGCGAACCCGCGCGGCGCGGCCTGGCAGTGGCAGGCGCAGGCGACGGCGCGGCGCAGCTTCCCGGCGATCGACGAGGCCGAGGTGCGTGTCGCGCTGGGCGACCTGCTGGGCCTGACGGCGGATCATGTGCTCGGCGTCGCACGGGACTGTCCCAACGCGGAAGCCTTCGCGATGCGCATCGTGCCGGCGCCGCGATGCCATGGCGACACGATCATGCTGGCGGAAGCGGAGGATTTGCTGGCGGCAATGGAGGGGGCGGTGGAAGGCGAATGGCGCGAGATTGCGGCTTGATGAGCGTCGCGGCTGGCTTGCGGGACGCGATCGCCGAGCAGGATTGGGCGCGACAGCCTCCACGTGACCCCGAGAATGGCGACGATTATGTCGCGCTGCTGCGCGCGCTATACGAGACCGGCCGGCGCGATCTCCCGCTCGGCCGGCTGCTGGAGGGGCATGTGGACGCCGTGCAGATCGTGCAGCGTTATGGTTCGGCGGGACAGGTC
>NZ_LSKH01000228.1:0-844 GCF_001557395.1 Sphingomonas sp. CCH5-D11
ACGGTTTCTTCTGAAAACGGCCAGGGAAGGAGTACACACGATGAAACTGAAGATGATCGCCGCGCTGGGGCTTGCCGCCCTCTCCGTGGCCTTGCCGTCGGCCGCCAGCGCGCAGTCGTCGGCGCCGGTCCTGCTCGCGATGGCGAGCTTCGCCGGAAGTCATGCCGGCACCGATGCCGCGCGCGAGGTCGAGGCGAAGAAGGCGCGCTATCGCGCGCACGCGCTTCACAACGGCAAATGCAAGGACTGCGCGGACTGTCCCGACTGCAAGGACTGTGACGAAGCCGCGAAGAAAGTTGCGGCGGACGAGGAGCGTGCCGGGATCTGCGATCCCGCAGCGCATGCGAAGAAGGCGGGCGCCGGTGCTTGATCGCACCCGCATGCTCGTCGTGACGGCCGCGCTCGCGGCCGTCACACCTTCAATGGCCCACGCCCAGAAGCTGGGGCAGGGCGGCACCGGCGTCGACGAGACGACCGCCGTGCCGCAATGCCAGGTGCCGCTCGGCGTTGCCGCGCTGGTTGAGGAGAAGGCCGCCAACCCGGCCGATGGCCTGTCGCCGCAACTGCAGGCGCTCATGCGCATGGCGGAGATGCAGAACGGCGGTTCGACCGCGCGCGTCGACGCGCTGCCACTGGTCAAGCTGATGATCGCGCGATCCAATTGCTTCCGCGTCGCCGATCGCGGCGAGGCGTTCAGCGCGCTCGAACGCGAACGCGCGATCAATGGCGGGACTGCCACAACCCGGCCTGTCACCAAGGCGGATTATCTGATCGAGGTGAAGGTGGTCTATTCCGACGCCAAGTCGCGTGAGAGCGGGGGCGGGGTCGGCGGTGTGTTCGGCGG
>NZ_LSKH01000229.1:0-10173 GCF_001557395.1 Sphingomonas sp. CCH5-D11
GCCGGGATGAAGCAGCGCGTGAGCCACCGCAAAACGTCCACGAACCGCTTAGCCCGCCCTCCCCGTCATGCCGGGCTCGTCCCGGCATCCAGCGCGCCGCAAACCCCAAACCGTCGAATCCGCGGAACACTGGATCCCGGCACACAGCCGGAATGACGCAGCGCGTGAGACTGCAAAACGTCCACGAACCGCTTAGCCGCCCTCAACCCCCGCCCCTCACGCCGCGCGCGCCGCGCGCTCGCCCACCATCGCCGGCAAGCGCTGCGCCACGATTGCCTCCGCCTCGGCCACCATCCGTTCGATCAGCGCCGCGACGGTGGGAATGTCGTGGATCAGCCCCTGCGCCATCGACGCCCAGTAAATGCCCGCGTCCAGATCGCCCTGCTCGATCACGATCTGCCCCTTGGCGCCCGCCACCAGATGCTGGATGTCGGCAAAGGTCGATTCCGGCTGCGCGGAGATCCGCACCACTTCGTCCGACACGGCGCTTTTGCCCACGCGCGCGGTGTTGTGGAACTTGCGAAAGATCAGGTTGGTGCCGCGCTCGTCATTGTCGACATAGGCCTGTTTCACGCGCGGGTGGATCGGCGCTTCTTCCGTCGCGCAGAAGCGGGTGCCCATGTTCACGCCGTCCGCGCCCAGCGCCAGCGCGGCGACCATGCCCCGGCCGTCGGCGATGCCGCCGCTGGCGATCAGCGGGATCTTCACCTTGTCGGCGGCGGCGGGGATCAGGATCAGGCCCGGGATGTCGTCCTCGCCCGGATGGCCGGCGCATTCGAAACCGTCGATCGAGATCGCGTCCACCCCCTTGCGCTCGGCCGAGAGCGCGTGGCGCACGGAAGTGCATTTGTGCAGGATGCGGATGCCGTGCGCGCGAAACATCTCCCACAATTCGGCGACGGCGGGCGTGCCGGCGGTTTCCACCGCCTCGATCCCGGCATCGATGATCGCCTGGGCATAGGCCTTGTAGTCCGGCGCGTTGATCGTCGGAAACACCGTCATGTTCACGCCGAACGGCTTGGACGTCATCGCGCGGCAGCGTTCGATCTCCTCGCTGAGCGCCGCCGGCGTCGGCTGGGTCAGCCCGGTCAGGATGCCGAACCCGCCCGCGTTGGAGACGGCGGCGGCGAGCGGCGCGCGGCCCACCTGCTGCATCCCGCCCTGCACGATGGGATGCTCGATGCCGAGCATGTCGGTGATCCGCGTCTTGAAAGCCATGGCCATCCTCTCCTGCGCGCGCCCTCCACCGGGGCCGTCCTGCCGAGTGAAAGGCGTCGCAGGCTCCGGCCCCGCAGGCAAGACAGGTTCGCCTTGCCGCCGCCCAACCTCACCTCCTTCGCATCAAGGGCATAAGGGGCAGCCGAAGATCACCGCCGCGCAAGGCAAAAGCGCCCGCCGCGCGACCGGGCGGTCCGCTCGCGCGACGCAGGCGCGCCCGGCGCAATCCGGTCGCCCCCGTCGCGGCGCGGTCCGGCTGCGCCAGCCCGTCCGCTACAACAGCGCCATCGAACAAGCCGCCACCTGCCCGCCGTTGAACAAGGGGAATGACGCGATGAAAACGCTGCTCGCCGCCGCCGCCATGCTTCTGCCGCCCGCCGCCGCCCTGCTCGCCGGCGCCCCCACCAGCGCCGCCGCGCAGGCCGTGGTGATGCCCGCCGCCTCGCCCAATGTCCTGCGCGCCGGCACGCCCGTCGCGCTGCGGCTGATCGAAGGGCTCACCACGCGGGAAAAGAACGCGCGCATCAACGATCGCGTCCGGCTGGAGGTGGCGGAGGCCGTCGCCGTCAACGGCGCGGTAATCATCCCCGTCGGCAGCCCGGCGATCGGCGAGCTGACCGACGTGCGCAACAAGGGCATGTGGGGCAAGTCGGGCCGCATCGTCGGCCGCGTGCTCAGCGTCAACGCCAACGGCCGCACCATCCGCCTGTCGGGCACGTTCGACAGCAAGGGCGGCTCGGGCACCGCCGGCGCGGTGGCCGTCTCCGCCGTGGTCTTCGCGCCCGCCGGCTTCTTCATGACCGGCAAGAGCGCGGACATGCCCGCCGGCACCATGCTGCGCGGCTTCATCGAGGAAGACGTGCCCTTCGCCCTGACCCACGCCGCCCCAGTCGCCGCGCCCGTCGCCGCCCCGATGCTGGTGTCCCGCTAGCGCTGCGGCGCCCCCAACCGATCCGTTCGTCCCGTGCCTGTCAAACTGCGCGCTGGGAACAACTCTCCTGCGCAGGTCTGGACGAACGGATCCAGGCGATCGAATACCGCGGCGTCCGTCATTCAGGTCACCCGCGCGGATGCCGCCGCGGCGCGCGTCCGCTTGCGTCGATTGGCCCGCCCGATATTGGCACGCGTCTGCCAGAATCCGAACACCGCAAGGCTGCCAAGCATCGCCAGCGCAAGCCCGGACGCGGTGATCGCCAGCTTCCACGCCAACCCGCCGACCTTGGCGGCGTGAAGCGGATACAGTTTCTCGCGCACATATTCGTGTCGCCCGGCACTGGCCGGATCCAAGATGCCCAGAACCGCATTGGTGGCGGGATCGACATACAGGAACGTGCGCCCGTTGGGTGTCCATTCGAACCGCTGGCGCAGCCGCAGCACCAGCGGCTTGCCCGCCTCGCGCGGCCATTGCAGCCGGCGCAGCGCCGCGCCGGGGAATTGCGTCTGCGCCGCGGCGAACAGGCGCGCATAACGGGGCCGCGCGCCCGGCCCTGCGTCGGACGCCGCCGGCACCTTCGCCGCCGGTGCAGCGCCCAGCGGCGAGAGCACCCACTGCCCCACCGCCGGAAGCACCATCATCACCCCCGTCAGCAGCGACAGCGTCAGCAAGGGCGCGGTCAGCACGCCCAGGTCGCGGTGATGATGCACAATCGCGCCTGACGTCATCTTCGCCGGCCACAGCCGCGGGCGGAAACGGGCGCGCGTCCGCCACCACAGGATCACCCCGCTGACGACGAAAAACAGGCCGATCAGCCCGGCTATTCCGTTCACCGTCTCGCCCGCATCGCCCAGCAGCAGGCGATGATGAAGGTCGAACAGCCACAATTCGGGTCGCTGCCACAGGCCGTCCCACCGCGCCACGATCTCCCCCGCCTGGCTGACATAGGCGCCCCCGCCATCGGCATAGCCAAGCTGGTGAACCCCCAGATCCTCACTGGCGAAGGTGATCCGGTCGATCGGCGGCCCCGTCGTTGCCAGCCGCTCCACCACCCGCGCCGCCGCGCCCGGATCATCGCGCAGCGCGTCGCGCGCGTGCGGTACGAGCGTCAGCGCGTCGCGCCACACCAGCACCGCACCGGAAAGGCCGAGCAGCGCGAGCAACGCGCCCGCCAGCCCCCCGATCCAGCGGTGCAGCAGGGCGAGCAGCGCCATCAGAAGGTGGCTTGCCAGCTCAGGGTGAAGTTGCGCCCCCGCCCCGTGTAGAAACGGGCATTGTCCGTCGGACCCTGCGTGTCGCTGTAATAGGTCACATAATCCTTGTTGCCGAGGTTCTGCACGCTCAGCATCACCCGCCCGACCGGGATTTCATAGGCGATCGATGCGTCGAACAACTGATAGCCGGTGAAATCGTTTGCGATCGGCTGTCCTTCGAAGCGGCGCGACAGGTAATAGCGGCCCTGCACCCGCGCACTGAACCGGCCGGCGGCATATTCCGCATTGAGGTTCAGCCGGTCGGGGGAAATGTTCGCGCCGTCCAGATCCGCCTCCAGCAAGCCGTCGTCATTGGTGTCGGTGCGCCCGTTCACATGGCTGTAGCCGAAGCCCAGCTTCAATCCCGGCAGCGGCGTCAGCGTGTCGAGATTCAGCTCCAGCCCCTCGATGTCGATCGGCTGGCGCACCACGTTGAAGATGCCATCCGCGTTGCGCACCAGCACCGATCCGGACTTGCTCGATGACCAGTAATAGGTTGCGCTGGCGGTCAGCGGTCCCTGCTTCACCTCCACGCCCACTTCGCGATTGTTGGAGATCACCGGGGTCAGGTCGAGAAAGTCGTCGATCCGCACATTGGGTGTGCTCACCCCGCGCAGCACGCGGCCGATGTCGGCGATCGTATATCCCTCGGCATAGCTGCCATAGGCGCGGACGCCCGTCATCGGCTCCACCACCACGCCGCCATTCCACAGCGCGCGATTGAACGATGGCTTGCCCCCCGTCACGAACTGCGCGCCGGAACTGGCCAGCGTGGTATAATCGGGCACGTCGAGGCGCACGTTCTCGTAACGCACCCCGCCCGCCAGTCGGACAAGCCCGTTCAACAGTTTCAGATTGCCCTGCGCAAAGGGTGCCAGGCTGCGGAAATCGGTCTGTGGCACCCAGCTTCTGCCCGTCTGCACCAGCGATTGCTCGGTCCGGTCGATCAGCGCGTCGAAGCCCAGCGTCATCGTCAGCGCCTCGAACCCGGGCACCGCGCGTTCATAGCTCACCTTGCCGCCCAGCTTGCGCGAGACGTTGCGCGACTGGTCGAAAAGGGTGCCGACCGGCGCGATCCGCGCATCCTGGAACGTCGCCAGGATGCCTCCGGCGAAGGTATCGCTGGTGCGGTTGTAGAAACCCTGCAGCGTGAAGGCGCCGCCCGCCAGGTCGCCGTCGGTCAGCGAAGCGGACACCATCTGCGCGATCCCTGTCGATGGCTGGCCGGGCGTGGTGCCGCGCCGCGTGGTGGCCGGCGTGCCGGTCGCGCGATTGCCGTCCACCGGCACATAATGGTTGTTGCCCTCCAGCCGGAAACGATTGGCGATGATCTCCAGCCGCGCCGTGTCCGACAGGTCCACGCCGATGCGGCCGAAAAAGGACAAGGTATCCGTGTCCTGGATCTCGCTCTGGTTGCCGTCATAACCGATGCGCCGCCCGCGTCCGTCCAGAAACGCGCCGCGCCGCTCGAACGTCGCGCCCGCCGTCGCGTCGAACCGCCCGCCGCGATAGCTGACGAGCCCGGCAACCTTGCCGCCCAGCGCGTCGCCGGAAAAATCGTCGCCGGCATTGCCCTGCAAGAGGGCGCGTCCGCTCCAGCCGTCCTCGCGCGGGGCACGCGCCGTCACCTGGTTCACCACGCCGCCGGTTGCGCCGATGCCCTGCAGCGCGTTGGAGCCGTAGATCACTTCCACCCGGTCGATGAAGAACGGGTCGATGGTATAGCCGTCGCGCGCACCATCACGGATCGGGGTCGTCTGCGGAATGCCGTTGATGGCATAAAGCGGCGAGCGACCGCGCAGCGTTTCGCCGGATCCCGTGATCTTCTCGCGCGTCGGGGAAAAGGCCGGCAGCAAGGCGGAAATCGCATCCACGACCGATCCGGACACCGTCACCTGCCGCGCCAGGGCCTCGGTGTCGATCACGTCCACCGTCAGCGGCAGGGCGCTCGCCGGCAGGTTGGTGCGTGCCGCGGTGATCACGATATCGTCGCGGCTCGTGCCTCCCGCTCCGTCAGTCCCAGACAGATCCTGTGCATGGGCGCTCCCGGCCCAGGCTCCAGCGGCAATCAAACACGTCGCAAGCTTCATCACGTCCCCCCAGGTGGCGGGGCGCTGCATAGAAACGATGCGATGATGTTGCAAGTGTGTCGCAATAGCCATTTGCGTTCAGAGGCTTGGCGCGCTGACCCCCGCTGGCGCGCGCCGCGCGCAGCCGCTATATCCGCCGCTCACCTGCACAGGAGCCACGCCCGTGAACAAGCCGATGATCAGCGCCACCCGCCCTGCTCCTCGCTTCTGTTCCGGTGCCCATGTCCAGCTTTCTCACCTTTTCGGATCTCGCCGCCGCCGCGCCTGACGGGCGCGCGCTTTTTCACGGCCTCACCCTGTCGGTCGGGGCCGAGCGCATCGGCCTGGTCGGGCGCAACGGTTGCGGCAAATCGACCCTGCTCAGCATCGCGTCGGGCGAGGCGGCGCCGCGCGCCGGCACCATGCATCGCGCCGGCACCTGCGCCATGCTCGTCCAGCACTGGCCCGGCGAGCAGAGGCTGGCCGAGGCGCTGGGCGTCGCCGCGCCGCTCGCGGTGCTGCGGCGGATCGAGGCGGGGGCGGGCAGCGCGGCGGATTTCGACGCCGCCGACTGGCCGCTCGCCGCCGCCATTGACGCCGCGCTCGCCGATGTCGGGCTGGCCGGGATCGATCTCGACCGCCGCATCACCACCCTTTCGGGCGGGGAGCGCACGCACATCGGCATCGCGCGGCTGGCGATCGCCCGCCCGGATCTCCTGCTGCTCGATGAGCCGACCAACAATCTCGACGCCACCGGCCGGGCCGCGATCGCGCGCCTCCTCGCCGGCTGGCGCGGCGGCGTGCTGGTCGCCAGCCATGACCGGCAGTTGCTGGAGGGCATGGACCGGATCGTCGAGCTGAGCCCGGTCGGCATCCGCATCGTCACCGGCGGCTGGTCCGCCTTTGCCGCGATCCGCGCGGCGGAGCTCGCCCGCGCCGCTTCGGAGCGGGATCGCAGCGAGGCGGCGCTTCACGCCACGCGCCAGGCCGCGCAGGCCGCGCGCGAGGCCAGGGATCGCCGCGACAAGGCCGGCCGCGCCTTTGCGGCAAAGGGGTCGGAGCCGAAGATCCTGCTCGGCGCGCGTGCCGAGCGTGCGCAGAACAGCGCCGGCGAGGGGCGCCGGCTGGCGGCGCGGCAGATCGACGAGGCCGTGCGCCAGCGCGACGCCGCCCGCGCGCAGGTGGAGGTGCTGACCCCGCTCACCATCGATCTGCCGCCCAGCGGGCTGCCGTCCCAGGCGGAGGTGCTGGCGCTCACCGATGCAATGGTCGATCTCGGCGGCCGCCGCTTCGGCCCCTGGACGCTGGCGATCCATGGGCCGGAGCGGGTGGCCATCGCCGGGCCGAACGGCGCGGGCAAATCCACCCTGCTGCGCCTCGCCGCCGGATCGCTCGCCCCCGCCGGCGGCAGCGTGCGGCGGCGCGGCGAGCGGATCGTCCTGCTCGATCAGCATGTCGCCTTGTTGGCCGATGACGACACGATCCTCGCCAACATGCGCCGGCTCCACCCCGGTCTGGACGCGGAGGAAGCGCACGCCGCCTGCGCCCGCTTCGCCTTTCGCGGGCGCGATGCGCAGCGCCTGGTCGGCACGCTATCGGGCGGGGAGCGGCTGCGCGCCGGGCTCGCGGCGGCGCTCTCCGGCGTGCGGCCACCATGGCTGCTGATGCTGGACGAGCCGAGCAATCACCTCGACCTCGCCGCCATGGAGGTGCTGGAACAGGCCCTTCGCGCCTTTGACGGCGCGCTGCTCGTCGTCAGCCACGACCCCGCGTTTCTCGGCGCGATCGGCATCCAACGCACCGTGGATCTCGCCGCCCTGCCCCCCGCGCCGGTCGGGTGACGCGCGCGCCGCCCTGCCCGGCCCGCCCGGCCAACCCGATCACCAGATGCGCACGCGCTGCTCCGGCGCCAGGTACAGCGGCGCCTTCTCGTCCGGCGTGAACGCAGGATACCAGGGGTCCAGGTTGCGCACGATCCCGGCGCGCTGCTGAGAGGGCGAATGCGGGTCGGTCAGCAGCCGCTGGCGCAGGTTCGCCTCGCGGTAATTGCGCCGCCACACCTGCGCCCAGCCGAGGTAGAAGCGCTGGTCGGCGGTGAAGCCATCGATCACCGGCGCCGCCTTGCCGTTCAGCGAGGCCATATAGGCATCATGCGCCACGGTCAGCCCGGCCAGATCGGCGACATTCTCGCCCAGCGTCAGCGCGCCCTTCACCTTCATACCAGGCAGCGGCTCATAAGCGTCATATTGCGCCACCAGCGCATCCGTCCGCTTCTTGAACGCGGCCACATCGGCCGGCGTCCACCAGTCGGTCAGCCGCCCCTCGGCATTATATTTCGCGCCCTGGTCGTCGAAATGATGGCTCAGCTCATGGCCGATCACCGCGCCGATCCCGCCGTAATTCACCGCCGCATCGGCATTGGGGTCGAAGAACGGCGGCTGCAGGATGGCGGCCGGGAAGACGATCTCGACCATGCCGAAATTGGCATAAGCGTTCACCGTCATCGGCGTCATGCCCCATTCCCAGCGCTGCAGCGGCTTGCCGAGATGGCCGACGTTCCACTCATGCGCCCAGTTCGCCGCGCGCACCTTGTTGCCGAAGGCGTCGCCGGACACGATCTGGAGGTTGGCATAATCGCGCCAGCGGTCGGGGTAGCCGATCTTGGGGGTAAAGGCGGCGAGCTTCGCATGCGCCTTCACCTTGGTCTCGGGCGCCATCCAGTCGAGCTGGTCGATCCGCCGGTCCATCGCCGCGATCACGTTGCGGACCAGCGCGTCCGCCCCCGCCTTGGCCTCGGGCGGGAAATAGCGCGCGACATAGACCTGGCTCACCTCGTCCGACAGCGCCTCGCTGGTGAAGTCCACCGCGCGCTTCCAGCGCTGCTCCTGCTCGGGCGTGCCGGACAGAACGGTGCCCTCGAACGCGAACACCGCCTGGTCGATCGCGGCCGGCAGCACATCGGCATAGCCTTCCAGGCTGCGCACGATCAGCTGGTCGCGCAGCACCCCGATCGGCGCGGCGGCGATCAGCCGCGCCTCGCCCGCGATGGCGGTCGGCTGCGCCACCAGCAGCTCGCTCACCGGCGCGCCGATCCCGGCGAGATAGGCGGCATAGTCCAGCCCCGGCGCCATGCGCGCCAGTTCCGCCACCGTCATCTTGTTATAGGTCTTGTCGCGGTTGCGGCTGTCGATCCGCGTCCAGTGCGCCTTGGCGATGCCGGTCTCGAGATCAAGGATTGCCTTCGCCCGCGCGGCGGCATTGGCCTCGCCCGCCAGCGTCAGCATCCGCGTCAGATGCGTCAGGTAAGCGGCGCGCGTCTCGGCCAGCTTGGCGTCGGTCGACAGGTAATAATCGCGGTCCGGCATCCCCAGCCCGCCCTGGCCGATCCGCACGACATACGTTTCCGGCGACTTGTCGTCCTGCCCGAAATAGCTGCGCAGCGGGATCGCGATCCCCATCCGGTCCGCCTCGGCCAGCAGTGCGGCATAGCCCGCCTTGCCGTTCAGCGCCTTGATCCTGCCCAGCCACGGCTGGATCGGCGCCAGGCCCTTGGCGTCGATCGCCGCCTGGTCGAGATAGGTGGCATAAGCCGTGCCGATCTTGGAATCGCCCTTCGCCCGCGCCTCGTCCAGCAGGCCGCGCGTCCGCTCGGTCGACAGATCCTCCAGCAGGGTGAACATGCCATAGTTGGACTTGTCCGCCGGGATCGGCGTGGTCGCCGCCCAGGTGCCATTGGCATGGCCGTAGAAATCGGTCCCCGGCGCGATCGACCGGTCCATCCCCGCCACGTCAAAGCCAAAGGTGCCGATCTTCGGCGCATCCGCCGCCGGCTGCGCAGCCACCGCGCCCCCCACGGGCCGCTCGACATTGGCGCAGGCCGCTACCAGCGAGACGGAGGCGAGCAAGGCGCCGGTACGAAACAGGGTCAGCATGGAAATTCCCAATTCTTTTCGGACGTTCGCCCACCGGTGTAGCGCGAAGCACGCGCCAAGGCCAACATGGTAACATTCTTTACGACCCGCCCGGGCGCACGCGGGATCGCGCGATGATAACCACCTTCGGCGAAGGTCGGGGCCGGGTCACGGAACAAGAGGAGGCAGGCGCAGCGGCGATCACCGCCACCTTCCCAACTGGACCCCGGCCTCCGCCGGGGCACAACAGCTGACAAGGGACCGCCCCCCTCCGCTCGCCCCAGAAAACCACGTCATCCCGGCCCGCGCCGGGATCCAAGGTTCCGCAAACGCACCGCCGGAATGTCCGCGCCTCCCTGACTGCCCGAACAAGCCCGGCATGACGGCACGATCACGCAAAGGAACGGATCAACCACCCCCCAAACCCACCCCGGCGAAGGCCGGGGTCCAGTCACGGAACAAAAGACGGCAGGCACGGAGGCCACCACCACCGCCTTCCCAACTGGGCCCCGGCCTCCGCCGGGGCACAACACCTGACATGGAATCGCCCCCCTCCGCTCGCCCCAAAAGCCACGTCATCCCGGCCCCGCGCCGGGATCCAAGGTTCCGCAAACGCAAAGCCGGAAGGTCCGCGCCCCCCCCTGACTGCCCGAACAAGCCCGGCATCACGGCGCGATCGTGCGAGAGCGCAGATCACCAACCCGCAAACCCCACCCCGGCGAAGGCCGGGGTCCAGTTACGGAGCAAATGGCGGCAGGCGCAACGGCCATCACCACCGCCTTCCCAAC
>NZ_LSKH01000230.1:0-7145 GCF_001557395.1 Sphingomonas sp. CCH5-D11
GCCATGTTCCACCATCGTCTCGAGCAGCTTCATCCCGGTCTGCACCTTGCGCACCGAGGCGCCGGGCATGTGATGGGCGCACAGGTTGAGCATGTGTTGAAAGGGCGCCAGCTCGGTCGAGCCGGGATGGCACATGTAGTGCAGATAGAGCAGGCCCCCTGCCGCGAGGCTGCGCGAGGCAATGTCGAGAATGCGCGCTTGCTGCTCGGGTGCGACCCAGGACCACACGCCGTGGCAGGTAACGAAGTCGAAGCCTTGCTGGTCGCGCGCGGCGAAGGACGCGAAGTCGGCATGGACGAACGCGACGTTGGCGATCCCGCTCGCCGCGGCCGCATCCCGGGCGGCGTCGAGGTGCGCCGCGTTGAAGTCCACACCGACGAAGCTTGCCTGCGGATGGCACGCGGCGGCCACCAGCAGGTTGACCCCCTGCCCGCATCCCAGCTCGCACAGCGAGAAGGCGCCGTCCACATCCGGCGGCGTCATGCCCAGGAAGCGTGCCACGGTTGCGAGCCAGAGCGGCTGCATCTCCTTGTAGAAGAACGCCGGGTAACGGGTGTCGGTGACATAGCCGGCCGTCCAGCTCATGCCCGCCTCTGCCTTGAGGTGTTCACCATGTGACGATGGTCGTGCAACAGATTGTCCCCCGGCGTCGCGGTCCACCGCCGATAGATCGACGTCGAAAGGCTTGATCGCACCGCCCCAGCTGCGAATGGCTCTCAATAGTTGCCGATGCGCCATGGTTGCAAGGGGTTCGACCAAAGAGACACAGTTCGACAAAGATACAGGAGCCCCCCGTTCGGCGGGATCATGAAGGGCTCTGCCTTCACTTCGCTCCTGCCCCTGAATGCGGCGCACCGCCGACGGAGCACGTCACCCGATCGGGCGACCGAAATCGCGTCGCGTCACCCTCGCCGGAACCGGCGCCAGATCGGCCCGTTCGCTTGCCATGCAGCCCGTCACCCCGCCGCCGGTGAAGAACCCGGTCGATCTGATCACCGCCAAACTCCACATCTTCGCCAACGATTTCTTTTTGCAGCTGCCCAATATCCTGGGCGGCTTGGTTTTCATCGTGATCGGCTGGTTCGCGGGCAAGCTGATCGCGCGGGGGGTGCGCAAGGCCTTTCGCCACAAGGGGCTGGTGGACCTCGGCGGCGTGCTCGCCTCGCTGGTGTTCGGTCTGGTCGTCGCCGCCGCGGTGATGGTCGCGGCCGTGATCGTCTTTCCCAGCGTGAAACCGGTGACGATCATCTCCAGCCTCGGCATCGGCACGGTGGCGATCGGCTTCGCGTTCAAGGACATTTTGCAGAACCTGCTTGCCGGAATCCTGCTTCTCATCAACCGGCCGTATCGTCGGGGCGACCAGATCGTCGTCAAGGATTTCGAAGGCACGGTGGAGCACATCCAGAGCCGCGCCACGCTGATCAAGACCTATGACGGGCGCCGCGTCATCATCCCCAATGCGGACGTCTATACCTCGCCCGTGGTGGTCAACACGGCGTTCGAGCACCGCCGCAGCCAGTTCGACGTCGGGATCGGCTATGGCGACGATCCGGCCGAGGCCTGCCGGATCTTCACGGAAGCGGTGGCCGGGGTGGAGGGCGTCGAGGCGGATCCTGCGCCCGAGGTGCTGCCATGGGGGCTCGACGAAAATTACGTCACGCTGCGCGCACGCTGGTGGACCGATTCCAAGCGCACCAACGTCGTCCACATCCAGGCCAAGGTCATCCTGGCGATCTACCAGGCCGCCAAGGACGCTGCGATCGACCTGCCCTTCCCGACCACGGTGATGCTGTTCCACGATCAGAGCGAGGAAAGCGATGGCGACCGGGCGCGCCAGCGCGAAGGCTGGCCGGCCGGCGCGAAGCCGCCCCGTCCGCGTCGTCTCGCCGCCCGCCCCCGCGCCGATGCTGACGCCGACGCTGACGCCAACGCCGGATGAACGGCGGCGCCCGATGACCAACGCCTTAAGGCTATCGCCGTTCGACGCGGCCGCGATCCTGATCGTGCTCGCCGCCGCGCTTGGCTATCTCAACTTCCGATTTCTGAAGCTGCCTTCCTCGATCGGGCTGACGATCATGGGGGCGGTCGCCTCGCTGATCGTCGTCGCGCTGGATCGCGTGCTGCCCGGATCGGGGCTGGCGCATGACGTGGCCGGGTTCATCGCCGGCATCGATTTTCACACCACGCTGATGGAAGGGATGCTGTCGTTCCTGCTCTTCGCGGGCGCGCTGCACGTCGACTGGCATGAAATGCGGCGCGGGCGCTGGCCGATCCTGGTCCTCAGCACGATTGGCGTGGTTCTATCGACCGTCTTGGTCGGTGGTGGCTTCCTGCTGCTCGCCCGCGTGATCGGCTTCGACGTGCCGGCGATCTGGTGCTTCGTGTTCGGCGCGCTGATCAGCCCGACCGATCCGGTATCGGTGATGGGCGTGCTGAAACGTGCCAAGGTTTCCCCGACGCTGGAGGCGACCGTGGCGGGCGAAAGCCTGTTCAATGACGGCGTTGGCGTGGTGATCTTCTCGATTCTGCTCGCGTCCGCCGTGTCGGGTGCCGACTTCTCGATCCTCGAAGGTGTCCGGCTGTTCGCGGTCGAGGCCGGCGGGGGCATCCTGCTCGGGCTTGCCATCGGCGGAATCGCGTTTCGCGCGATGCGCTCGATCGACGATTACAAGGTGGAGGTGCTGATCAGCCTGGCGGTCGTGATGGGCGGCTATGCCGTCGCGCACCCGCTTCACGCCAGCGGCCCGGTAGCCATGGCGGTCGCCGGCCTCATCATCGGCAATGCCGGCGTGGCACATGCCATGAGCGAGACGACGCGCGATTACCTGCACAAATTCTGGGATCTGGTCGACGACATCCTCAACACCGTCCTGTTCCTGCTGATCGGGCTGGAGGTGGTGACGATCCCCGCGGACCTGCGGCTCCTGATACTGGGCATCGCGGCCATCCCGCTGGCGCTCGCTGCGCGCGCATTGTCGGTGATCCTGCCGCTGCGCGCGATCCGGCCGACCCGCGCCCATGACGTCGTGGTTCCGGCGACATTGATCTGGGGCGGGCTGCGCGGCGGCATCTCGGTGGCACTGGCGCTCGGGTTGCCGGAGGGGCCGGCGCGAGCGCTGATCCTCGCCGCGACCTATGTGGTCGTCCTGTTCTCCGTCATCATCCAGGGCGGCACGATCGAGCGCCTGCTCGATCGCCTTTCCGCACGTGGAACCGCGTCGTGAAGGCGCACCTGCTGCGCATCGCCGACCGGCTGCGCGAAAGCTATTGGTTCGTGCCGACGATCATGGCGGTCGGCGCGCTGCTGCTGGCGCTGACGATGGTATATATCGACAGCCATAGCGGGTCGCACTGGATGGATCGCTTCCCGTGGCTCTACGCCGCCCGGCCGGAGGGGGCGCGCAGTCTGCTCTCCTCGGTCGGCGGCGCGATGATCGGCGTCGCCGGCACCACCTTCTCGGTCACCATGGCGGCGGTGGTCTACGCCTCCGGCCAATATGGCCCGCGGCTGCTCAGCAACTTCATGTCCGATCGCGGCAATCAGGTGACGCTGGGCACGTTCATCGCGACCTTCATCTATTCGCTGCTGGTCGTGCGCACGATCCGCTCGCCGGGGGAGACGGTCGGCGAGGCGGGCTTCGTGCCGCAGCTCGCGGTGCTGGTCGGCGTCATCCTCGTGCTGTGCTCGATCGCCGTCCTGATCTTCTTCATCCACCACGTCCCCAGCCGGATCCACATCAACAGCGTGATCGAGCGGATCGGTGATCGATTGCTCGCCGAGATCGACAATCGCTTCCCGGTGTTCGTCGGCCGACCGCTCGACGAGAGCGCCGACGATGATCGCATCCCGGATGCGTTTCGCCTCGATGCGAGCCCCGCGGCGATCGAGCGGCGCGGGGCGGTGCGGGCGAAGAACAACGGCTATATCCAGCTGATCGACGAGGAAACGCTGCTCGATACCGCGCGCGCCAATGACCTGATCCTGCGCCTGCAATATCAGCCGGGCGACTTCACGCATCGCGGCAGCGTGCTGGTCGAGGCGTGGCCCGCCGAGGCGCTGGACGAGGATGCCAGCTCGGCACTGCGCACCGCCTTCGCGATCGGATCGCGCCGCACCGCGCTGCAGGATCTGCGCTTTCTGATCGACGAGCTGGTTGAGATTGCGGCGCGGGCACTGTCGCCCGGCGTCAACGATCCGTTCACGGCCAATTCCTGCCTCGACTGGCTCGGCGCAGCGCTGGCGGACCTTGCCCGGCGCGACCTGCCGTCGCGGCTTCGCGCCGACGAGGACGGCGTCTTGCGCATCATCGCCCATTCGATGACGTTCGCCGGTTTCGTCGAGCGCGGCTTCGGGGCGCTCGCGCAATATGCCTCGGCCGACAAGATCGCCGGCCAGCATTTCCTTGCGGCGCTCGGCGATGTCGCGCTGAGCTGCGAGGCACCCGAACGGATCGCCACGCTGGTGCTGCAGGCCAAGCAATTCCGTGATCTTGCCGAGCGCGCCTTGTCCGGCGCCAGCCGCGAGGCCGTCCTCACCCGCGCCGACGAACTGCTCCGCGCGCTTGCCGAACCCGATTACAAGCGCCGGCTGCGCGACGGCAATGCATGGCTGGGCGGCACCGCGTGATGCCGTGGCGCTCCGACTTGGTACTATGGTGCCGGCGTGCGGCTGGTTTCCGCTTACATTCTAGTGACTTTCATTCCATGATCCCCGAAACGCGACAAGGCGAGTGAGGGGATGCCGGTGGACGAGGTGACAAGGGCGCGGCTCACCGACGCGCTGCATCGCACCGCCAGGCGCGATCCGCGCGCCTTTCGCCTTGTCTACAAGATGACGGCGGCGAAGCTTTTCGGCATTTGCCTGCGTATCTGCGGCGAACGAAAGGCAGCAGAAGACGTGTTGCAGGACGTCTATCTCACGGTGTGGACCAGGGCCGACGGCTTTGATGTCGCGCGCGGCAGTGCGATCGCCTGGCTGGCGACGATCGCGCGCAACCGCTCGATCGATTGGCGCCGGACCAATGGCCGCCCCCATGCGCCGGTCGAGGCGCTCGACGCGATCGCCGATCCGGCCCCGCTGACGTCCGAGGCGCTGCTGGCGGACGAGCGCGAGCGGTTGCTGCACTTCTGTCTTGGAACGCTGGAGACGAACCAGCGCACAGCGATCCGAACCGCTTTCTTCGAGGGGCTGACCTATGCGGAACTGGCCGAGCGCGTGGCGGTGCCGCTCGGCACGATGAAGAGCTGGGTTCGGCGTGGCCTGATGAAGCTGCGGGAGTGCCTCGATGCCGCTGACGCCTGACGACAGCATCACCGCGGCGGAACTCGCGCTCGGCCTCCTCGAGGGGGAGGAGCGCGCCGCTGCCCTGCGCCGCGTCGCGGCCGAGCCGGAGTTCGCGCAGGAGGTGGACACGTGGCGGACGCGCTTCGCGGCGCTCTACACGAGCTACCCCGAGGTCGAGCCACCCGCGTGGATCGAGGGGCGCTTGATGGCGGCGGCCGACAATGCGCGACCCTGGCGCTGGGCGACCGGCGCGGCTTCGGCGCTCGCCGCGTGCCTTGCGCTGGCGCTCGTTCTGCGTCCCGCGGACGTGCCACCGTCCTCCCCCGGGCCAGCACCACGCCCAGCCGCGCCGGCGCCGATCACCTATGCCGCCGCGATGACGCCCACCGATGACAAGGAGGGCGCGGCGTTCGCGGCCCTGTTCGACGCGGCACGCGGCCAGGTGCGCGTGCCGACCGCGATCGAGGTGCCGACCGGCAAGGTCGCCGAACTGTGGCGCATCGGCGCGGATGGCGTGCCGCATTCGCTGGGCCTGCTGACCGCTACCGGAACCACGGCGATCGCGCTCAGCGCCGCCGATCGCGCCGCGCTCGCCGCCGGTGCGACGCTGGCGATCTCGATCGAGCCGCCCGGCGGCTCACCGAGCCGGCTGCCCACCGGGCCGATCGTGGCAACGGGCGCGCTGACGCGGATCTAATCGGCACAAAGAAGCGCGAAAGTATTACCCTAGCTATTCAGCGCCTTGTAGCAAGTCTCCATAGTAGTAACGCACAAGACTTCGCGACTTTTCATTGCTGGCGCATCCCATGCGAGAAATATTCGTATCTTCCGCGGTCACATGGGAGAGACTGAAATGGCAACGATCAACGGCAGCCGGACGCGTGACGATTCGGCAGGGTACAGCCTCGCCTACCTCAACGGCGTCGCAAGGGATTTCGGCACCGGTTACGACTTTGTGAGGTTCGGCAATCGCGAAGGACTGTTCACGCAGGTTCGCCTGACCTTCACCAGTTCCGAGGTCGGCAACAATGTGGCCAATGATGCCGGCACGCTGGCCAATCAGGATGGCGGGCTCGCGGTGCGCATACAGGGCGAGGATGCGTCCGGCACGCTGACCGGAGGGATCGGCCGCTTCGACGATGAAGGCATCAGCTTCGTTTCGGACGGCACCTTCACCTTCGACGTGCGCGATCTCGTCAGCGGCACCGCGCGCGGCGACCAGTTCGACATCGTGCGCCTTGGCACATCCGGCGCCGATTACTACGCCGAGGGCGGCACGACGGCGAACGTCTACATCAACGGCGGCCAGGGCAATGACGACATCAAGGGCGGCTTGGGCAACGACTTCCTGGTCGGCGGCGCGGGCAATGACACGCTGAACGGTGGCCGCGGCGGCAACGACAGCTTCCTTGGTGGTGGCGGCAACGACACGATCACCGGCGGCGCCGGCGACGACACCGCGATCTTCAACATCTCGACCGACGGGATGGACATGGTCGATCTGGGCAAGGGCAGCGACACGGTGATCGTGTCCGCCGCCGCGGAGACCACCCAGGTGCGCCTGACGTTTACCAGCGCCGAGGTCGGCAACGGCAGCGCGCTCGACGCCGGTACGCTCGCCAATCAGGACGGCGGGCTTGCGGTACGGATGCAGGCGGAGGGCCGCGGCGACGCGCTGGTCGGCCAGGTCAGCCGCTATGACGACGAAGGCGTCACCTTCACCTCCTCCACGCCGACGCTGACCTTTGACGTGCGCGATCTCGTCAGCGGCACCGCGCGTGGCGATCAGTTCGCATCGGTGCACCTGGGCACCAAGGCGGGCGAGATCATCGACTTCAGCACCGCCACGACCGCCACTTAT
>NZ_LSKH01000231.1:0-6176 GCF_001557395.1 Sphingomonas sp. CCH5-D11
GTGCGCGGCGGTGGCGTTGCCCCGCCGATGCCGTCGATCAGCATCTCCGCGGCCGGTATTCCGTTATACCATGATCGGGAGCGCAAAGTCCAAAGGCCAAGCGCCAGCAGGCCCGGGCCCGCGATGATCAGTGCGAGAAGTGCGGGCAGTGCAGGAAGCGCGGGCAGGCTCATCCCTCCACGCTCCACTGCAACATGGCGGTGGCGCTCATCGCCAGCACCACGCCACCGGCCAGCGCCATGATGCCAATCATGCGAAAGGCGTAGACCTGCCCCTCGCTACGTGGCCGGGTGAGCGCGAGCAGCAGCCCCGCGCCGCCCAGCGCGAACACCAGCGCGGCCGCATACATGGCAAGGATCTGCCAGCTCATGGCCGCGCCCTGCGCGTGACATAGACGGTGCGCGTCTTGCGCGCGCCAACGCCCAGGAAGACGATGCCGATGAAATAGCCGAAGTCATACCAGCCGCCATTGTTGGGCACGGCATAGACTGCCACGTCCGGCATGAAGAGGCTCAGCATCCAGGCGACCGGGAAGATGAAGCCGTGCCACAGCCCGAGGAGAAAGCCGGGCGTCGCGGCAGTGTGGGTGACGGCAGACGGCATCTGCTTCGCGCAAGCGGAAAGGAACAGAGCCGGAGCCGCCAGCAAGGCCGCTCGTCCCGCGCCTGCCGAAGGGCGGATGGCCAGCGCCAGTGTTCGTCGCGCGCGCCTCGCCAGATGGATCACCAGCGCCGAACGGTCAGCGCGCATCGCGCACATCCGCCCACGCATCCAATCGCGTCATGTGTCGTTCTGTTGCCGACCGCCAAGGAGACCCAGCATGCACGATCACAGCAACATCAAGGAACATATGAACGTCATCGGCGCCGACGGCGTCCATGTCGGCACGGTGGATCATGTCGACGGCGAGCGGATCAAGCTGACCAAGACCGACAGCCCCTCGACGCAGGACGGGCAGGGCGCGAAGCACCATTATCTTCCCGCCGGTCTCGTGGCCGAAATCGAGGGCGACACGGTTCGGCTGAGCGCGACCGCGCAAAACGCCATCGACATGTTCGAAGAAGCGGAGTGACGCTTTAGCGGCGCTGCCCCGAGCCAGGCTCGTGACGCAGTGCCGACTTGTCGCGCGGGCGGCGCCGGACAGCCGGCGGCGCCCGTTGCGGCTTGGATAACACAGGCCGCCGCGGCCCATTCGGCCATTCGCCAGCATGGCGGCGCATCGGCTATTCGTCCGTCCCATCCGCGCGCATTCCCACCAGCATGATCAACCCCGGAACGATCGTTTTCGCTGCGCAGTACGCAGCCCGCCGAACCGTGAATCAGATTAGCGCAATCTGCCCGTTCGGACTATGCCCAAAATCGAACATATAGACATTGCGTCTCGCTCCTGCCCAATATCTAGTATGTAGTTGACAAAGGCGCGATCCGCGGCAATCCGCCAACGTTCACGCTATGTTCCGCATGTGCGTGTCGCTGTCAAGCTCGGGAAAATCCAGCGATCGAGCGGGGCCTGGCCGCAACGATTCCACTGCGCCCGAGCCGGCCGCCGTTGATCGAATCAACCGAGCAATTGCTCGTAGCGGTCGGCGGAAAAGCCAGCCTCGATCGACTCGCCATATACCAGCAGCGGCCGTTTGATCGCCGACGGGTGCTCCTGCATGATCGCCAGCGCGCGCGCTTCATCCAGCGCCGCGCGGTCGGCCTCGGGCAGCTTGCGAAAGGTCGTGCCCTGACGGTTCAGCACCTTTTCCCAGCCGAGCTGGTCGACAGCGCGCGACAGCATGGCGGCGTCGACGCCTTGCTTCTTGTAATCGTGAAAACGATAGGGGACCCCCTGCGCGTCCAACCAGGCGCGGGCCTTCCGAACGGTATCGCAAGCAGGAATGCCATAGAGAATGGCGGTCATCAGTATCTCCGCGGGAGTGATCGTGAACCGTCGATAACGGCTCGGGCGCGAGAAATCAGTGCGTAATCCGGGGTCGGCCGGCGCGACGCACTGCCACGCGAGGCCTGTCCCGCACCGTGGCCGATCGGACATAGGCAGCTACGGTCGGCAAACCGGACGATTGTGCGCAACCAACCGGCAAGCATAGGGATAACCATCAGAATTCCGACGCTCAGGCTTGTTATGCCATGGTGCCGTTGTGGGTATCCCATGATCTCACTTTGCGCCTCTTATCAGCGGCCTTCGAAGGAACGATAGGTTGCCCTTCATGTGCCGCTCAACATGGCCAAGAAGGAGGGTGCGGTGTCTGATCAAGGTCGCAGCAGACGCGGGGGCGAGGAAGGGGAGGCGCGACATTCCGGCTTGTCCGTTCTGCATCGAGTGAGCCGCAGCAGCCACCGCCGGCGGGCGGGACCGATCAGCGGGCTGAAGCGGCTGTTGCCTGCGGCGGTGCTGGTCATGAGCCCGGGCGTCGCTGCCGGCTGTACTGAGCAACAGGCGCCAAAGGGGCGCTCCGCGAGCGCGAAAACCTATGTTCAGGGCCAATTGCAGCAATTCAATCGGTGGGACGACAATCGTGACGGTGTCATCGACTATGTCGATCTGCCGAAGAAGATCGCCAAACGCTATAAGCGGATGGACGGTGATACCGATGGGCGACTGACCAGGGCCGAGCTGGAAAAAGGCGCAGCCCAGGCCTTTGCGCGTGCCGACAAGAACAAGGATGGCGTACTCGACCTGTCCGAGCAGCATTGAAGCTTGCCGGACCGGCCTACCATAAGTGGAGCGCCGCCCCAACGCTCCCGACCGGACCAGGCATCCGGCCGGGGAACGATACGCAGGTCAACCACTAGTGTCCCTAAGGCGCCGTGAAACCAGGCGCTTCTCACCAGTTACTGACAGGCTAGGCACTCGTCATAATCGGTCGTCTCGCCCAGATCGAACTTGGGCTTCTCGATCGTATTGTCCGCCTCGACGCCGCCGGCGAAGCCTGCCCGCTGCACGCTCTTCGAACGCAAATAATAGAGCGACTTGATGCCAAGCTCCCACGCCCGGAAGTGCAGCATCAGGAGATCCCATTTCTCCACATCCGCCGGGATGAAGAGGTTCAGCGACTGCGCCTGATCGATATAGGGCGCGCGATCACCGGCAAGCTCCAGCAGCCAGCGCTGGTCGATCTCGAAGCTGGTCTTGAAACAGTCCTTCTCCTCCGGCGAGAGGAAGTCGAGGTGCTGCACGCTGCCGCCATGCTCCAGGATCGAATTCCACACCGCGTCGGAGTTCTTGCTCTTCTCGACGAGCAGCTTCTCCAGATACGGGTTCTTCACCGCAAAGCTGCCCGACAGCGTCTTGTGGGTGTAGATATTGGCCGGGATCGGCTCGATGCACGCCGAAGTACCGCCGCAGATGATCGAGATCGACGCGGTCGGTGCGATCGCCATCTTGCACGAAAAGCGCTCCATGACGCCCATATCGGCGGCGTCGGGGCAGGGCCCACGCTCGGCCGCCAGCGTCATTGATGCCTGGTTCACCTGCGCATTGATGTGCTTGAAGATCCGGAGGTTCCAACTCTTCGCCATCGCCCCCTCCATCGGCAGGCCGCGTGCCTGGAGGAAGGAGTGGAAGCCCATGACGCCAAGACCGACCGAACGCTCGCGCGCCGCGGAATAGGCCGCGCGCTCCATGCCCGGCTCATGCCGGTCGATATAATCCTGCAGGACGTTGTCGAGGAAGCGCATCACGTCCTCGATGAACTGCTTGTCGTCTTTCCACTGGTCCCACGTTTCGAGGTTCAGCGAGGAAAGGCAGCAGACGGCGGTGCGATCGTTGCCGAGGTGATCCTTGCCGGTCGGCAGGGTGATCTCGCTGCACAGGTTCGAGGTGGACACCTTGAGGCCCAGATCGCGATGATGCTTGGGCATGGTGCTGTTCACATGGTCGGCGAAGACGATGTACGGCTCACCCGTGGCGAGGCGGGTCTCGACCAGCTTCTGGAACAGGCTGCGCGCGTCGACCTTGCCGCGCACGCTGCCGTCCTTGGGGCTCTTCAGCTCCCACTCGCCGCCGTCGCGCACCGCTTCCATGAACGCGTCGGGAATCAGCACGCCGTGGTGCAGGTTCAGCGCCTTGCGATTGAAGTCGCCCGACGGCTTGCGGATTTCGAGGAACTCCTCGATCTCAGGATGCGAGATGTCGAGATAGCAGGCGGCCGAGCCACGACGCAGCGAGCCCTGGCTGATCGCCAGCGTCAGCGAATCCATCACGCGCACGAAGGGGATGATGCCACTGGTCTTGCCGTTCAGGCCGACCGGCTCGCCGATCCCGCGTACATTGCCCCAATAGGTGCCGATGCCGCCGCCGCGGCTGGCAAGCCAGACATTCTCGTTCCAGGTGTCGACGATGCCGTTCAGGCTGTCGGGCACGGAATTGAGATAGCAGCTGATCGGCAGGCCGCGCCCCGTGCCGCCATTCGACAGCACTGGTGTTGCCGGCATGAACCACAAGCGGCTGATATAATCATAGATGCGCTGCGCATGAGCCGCGTCATCGGCATAAGCACTGGCCACACGGACGAAGAGATCCTGATAGGTCTCACCCGGCAGCAGATAACGATCCTGCAGCGTGTCCTTGCCGAAATCGGTCAGCAGCGCGTCGCGCGAATGATCGACGTCCAGCGGGTAGGGCCGCCGCTTGCGCTGCTCGGCCGCAGGCGCCGTCTCGGTTCCGTCAATCGCTTCCAATGCGTCGATCGCCATGTTCGCCTCGTTCGCGTCCCTAAAGTCCATCGCCGCCATCCCAACACCCTGTTTGATCGAATCGGGAGGCGAGCCCCCATGTTACACCGGAGCAGGGCTTGTGATGAGAACAAAAAGTGACCGCGGCTCGCTTCGGAGCGGCACGATCCCATGCCGCAGCACAAGTGCTGCGGTTCCTGTTCTACCAGCGCTAGCGCCTGTTCCTGCGGATTACCCCAACAGATTGTGGCAGGAGCTGCGCATAGGCAAGAGGTTTATCACGTGGATGGGCGAACGGCTCACCGCGGCTGAGACGCGGTCCGGCGGGGTTCAAAGGAAGCGACGCGTGGACTTCCGCCGGGTTCGCGAATTGCAAGACCGATAGGGCGCGGTGAAAATAATTTTGCCCTTATGAGCCGATCGGGTGCTTGTGGCCGGATCGGCTCATTCCGAGCACGGGCAGGACCGGCGATGCGGGCAGCGAACCCCGGCGATGCGGGCAGCGAACCAGCGTCAGCTGACTCGCCGGGCAAGCCGTGACGGTCCCTGGGACAGCCGTTCCATGTCAAAATGGCGCGCGAACTCGAGTCCGGCGCGACCGTCTGACACCCAGCGGATGGTCGCGGGAAACAGCTCGTTGTCCACCAGCTCAATGCGCACGTCAGCGCCGATCGCGCGCTCCGGAAGGTCGATGCCGTCGATCATCACCCCGGTGGCGGACAGGTTGCGAATACGCACCTCGCCCGACGTCCCGTTCATCTCGACGCGCGCCGAACGCAGCACGGTGGCTCTGCTGGCGCGGCTGAAGCGATGGCCCACCGCGGTCGCGCTGCCGGAGCTCATGGCCAGCTGCGCGCGCACGTCCTCCGCCCGGGCGGGCCGGCCATAGACGAATCCCTGAATGTGGCTGCAGCCCAGGTCGCTGATCAGTTCGATCTCGTCCTGCTGCTCCACCCCCTCGGCGGTCGTCTCCATCCCCAACGTATTGGCCAGGCTCACGATCGCCTTGATGATCGCGGCGTTGCGATTGCCGTCCTGGATCGCGCCGCGCACGAAGCTCTGGTCGATCTTGATCTTGTCGAACGGCGCCTTGCGCAGATAGCCGAGCGAGGAATAGCCGGTGCCGAAATCGTCCAGCGCCAGGCGCACGCCAATGCCCTTCAGCGTCTTGAACATCTGATTGGAGGAAGCGTCGTCGTTGACGAACACGCTTTCGGTGATTTCCAGCTCCAGCCGGTGTGGAGCAATACCGGAAGCGGCGAGAGCGCTGGTGATGATCGCCGGGAGGGCGGGATTGGCGAATTGGATCGCCGACACGTTCACGGCAACCCTGACGTCCGCCGGCCAGTTCGCCGCTTCGGTGCACGCGGTACGCAACACCCATTCCCCGATCGCCTCGATCATCCCGCATTCCTCGGCGATCGGGATGAAATCGGCCGGGCTGACCGCGCCGCGTGTGGGGTGCTCCCAGCGGAGCAGCGCTTCATAGCCGACGA
>NZ_LSKH01000232.1:0-2990 GCF_001557395.1 Sphingomonas sp. CCH5-D11
CAGCGTCGGCGCGAGCGTGGCGATCACGAAGGTGACCGCCAGCATCATCATGGCGGGGAGCGGCGCCGCGATCCGCGCCAGCAGGAAGAACATCGTCAGCGCCCAGAGATACCAGGCGGGGGAATCGCCGACGATCGCCATCAGGATTTGCTGAACGACCGTGTAGCTGCTCCAGTCCAGCCGTGGCCATGCGGGGATCACCGCGATGTAGATCGCGGCCCACAGGAAATAGAGGTAGAGATTGTTCCACACGCGCTTGTGCGCGATGTCGCGCCAGGGCTTGGTGACGGCGCTGGTGGCGAGCATCCCTGAAATGAAGAAGAACAGGGGCATGCGCAGCGGCTTGTTGACGTCGCTGACCAATGGCCAGATCCGGTCGGCCAGCGCGTCATTCTGAAACCCGATCAGCCAGGTGGCGTGGCGGGAGTGGAAAAGCACCACGAGGATGATGGCGCAGGCGCGCGCGAAATCGGGCCAGGCCTCGCGCTGGCCAGGCGGCGGGGAGGGCGATGCCACGGGACGGCCGGTCTGCCCCCGTTCGGGCAAGCCCGCCGGCTGGGCGCCATCCGCCGTCGTCCTGGCACTGTTATAAGGGGTCATTCCAGTACCGCTCCGCATCGATGAAGCGTCGCCGGACCGATCCCCGGCAGGAGCGCTGACCTCATCCGGACATACCCCGTCCGGCCCGAACCGCCGGGCCGCGCGGATGGTAGGCAAGGCAGGATCGATCGGACATTGGCAATTCGGGGGTATGATCCTTTGCCGGGCGGGATTGGCGCGGCAGCGCTTCGGATCGGCGGGACGCAGACGGGACGCAGATGGGGGCGCAGGCGGGAAGGCGCGGCACGACCGGCCGGCGTTGTTCGTGCGCTATCGATGCGCCGTTTCTTGACGCGGGCGCCATTCCTTGCCGAGGGGAGGGGATGGCGGGAGGATGGGACCTGATGCCCCAGCATGGCGACCGATCGGGCGTTCACCCAAAGCCGGGGGCGCGCGGCCGTGGCCGAAGCGTGACCCGCTGGCTGCTGGCGGCGCTATACTTTGGCGCCGGGGTTCTTCATCTCGCCATTCCCGCGCCATTCCTGGGCATCACGCCGGCCTGGGTGCCCGCGGCGCCATTCGTCATTGTGGCGACCGGGCTTGCCGAACTGGCCGGCGCGATCGCGCTGGTGCAGCGCTGGTCGCCGCCGGTGCGGCGCGCAGCGGGATGGGGGCTCGCCGCTTATGCGCTGTGCGTGTGGCCGGCCAATGTAAACCACCTGCTGCTGGACATGGCACGCGCCGATCATGGGCTCGGCTGGATCTATCACGGCCCGCGCATGGTGCTGCAGCCGGTGCTGATCTGGGCGGCCTTGTGGTCGAGCCGGGCGATCGGCGGGCGTCGATCGCGGGTGATCTGACGGGCTTTACGAGCCGGGGGAGACGCAGGGATGACGGGCCGGGATGACTGGCGGCCGGCGACCCTGTAGAGCCGGGCGGCCGAAAATAGAGTGGCAGGGTGGTGTCTCCTGCGCCCCGACGGGTTCTTCCCTGCCACGGCGTTCAACCCCATCGGGTGACGGCGCGCGGCGCGATCCGCGCCCGTCGCGAAGGAGCGCGTGTGAAATATCTGTATCTGGCGTCCGCGATCATCGCAGAGGTCATCGGCACCAGTTTCATGAAGGAATCGGACGGCTTTTCCCGACTGGTGCCGAGCATCATCACGGCGATTGCCTATGCCATCGCCTTTTATTTCCTCTCGCAGACGCTGAAGACCATTCCGACCGGCATCGCTTATGCGATCTGGTCAGGCGCAGGCATCGTCCTCATCACCGCAATCGCCTGGGTGTTTCAGGGCCAGAAGCTGGATGTCGCCGCGATGCTGGGCATGGCGCTGATCGTCGCGGGCGTGATCGTGATGAACGTGTTTTCGAAGGCTGCGGGGCATTAGGGGTTTGCGGGTGTTGCCAATGCTTTTGCACCTCCACATAGTGGTGCGGTGATCGAAAGCCGGCTTGGCTTAGAGGATGTCGGCGGTGGCTGCGGAGAAGGCCGTGGAGTTCATGTCGTGATTGAATCATTCTTTGCTCTTGTTGGCGCGATCATCATCAAGGGCTTGCTAGAGTTCTTCCGGCCATCCGACGGGGAGCGGAAAAGCCCTGGAAAGTCGCTCCTTGAGACATGTTTCCTGATACTGTTTACGACATTATCCTTCCGTTTTGGAATTCGCGAGGGAGAGGAGGCAATCCGGGCATCGGGCTTGGCCGGAATGCCTCTGCATGAGGCGAAAACCCGTCTCGACCATCACTTCTGGACGTCCATGTTGCTCCAGCTCGGAGCGATTTTGGGAATGTTCGTGGCCGTGGCATTGATCTACCTTAAACCCGCCGCAGAGATCGCCGGTCAGGAAGCCGACGGCGCGTAGGTCCTGCGGTCCTCGCCTCGGGCGGCGCTTACTTCGCGGCGAGGCCCGATCCGCCGACCGGGATCGTTTCCGCCACCCGCTCCATGGCGGCGATCAGCGGGCGTCCCCGGGTGATGGCGTCGCGGACGGACGGGAGGGAGAGGGAGGCGGCGTGGGCCTGCTTGCTTTCCCATACCTCGGTGATCCAGATCGTGTCCGCGCTCTCCGGGTCGTTCGCGACGACATAGCTGAGGCAGCCCGGCATGCCGGCGACGCCATCCACCAGGATCGCCGCCAGTGCATCGCGCTTGCCGGCCTGGGCCGTCATCTTGCCGATCAGACCGTACATGCCGTTCCTCCCTGCCGCTGCGCTCGCCATGCTGGTTGCCGGGCCGAGCGCGGCGATGGCGGCCGTGGCGGCGAGAAAGGTGCGTCGCTCGATTCCCATGCGCAGAGCGTAGCGCCAAATCGCGCGGCGGGAAGGCGGAACTCGCCTTGCCCGTCTTGGATGGGGGCGGGGTTGTCGATGGGCCCGGCCTGAACGGGGGGCGCGGGCTTCGACAGGCTCAGCCGATCGGGGCGGGCACATGCTTCGACAAGCGCGCGG
>NZ_LSKH01000233.1:0-3188 GCF_001557395.1 Sphingomonas sp. CCH5-D11
CTGCATCCAAGATCGGCGCGACGGCCGCCAGGAACGCCTCGCCGGGGGGGGGGGCGCGCATCGGCCCGACCAGCCCCAGCCCTAGCGCGATCCGTTTAAACGCCTTCCCATGCCCTGCCGGGATGCCGACAGCGGCATGGACCAGCTCATGCGCGAGGATGGCCGCGATCTGCGCCGGCATGGCGTCGGGCGCGTGAGCGAGGTCGGGACGGATGAAGATTTCAAAATGCCCGTCCGCGCTGCGCCGATTGTCCCAGCACTCGCCGATCGCCTTGCCCTTCGCGCCCCTGCTGGTGAAGCCGATCGCGACGCGCACGCGCGAGGGCAGGGGGGCATCCAGCGCCTCGAACAGTGGGGCCATGCCCGCTGCCACCCGGTTGAGCCAGCTTTCGCGGTTGTCCTGCGTCATGCCTTCTACTCCCTTCAAATCGCCCTTCGGGGCGATGGCCTCTCGCCATCGCTCCCGAGTTCGCGCGGAGCAGCCGGCGAGAGAGGGGGGCAGCGGGAATCGACGGGGTGGAGCGGCCGCAGCGCAGCGAGGCACGGCCCGTCTATTCCCGTTGCGGGGGAGAGGCGGCCGGGAACGCCTTTCCCCCTGAACGAATATCCACGCCGGCAACGCCGGCACCGCAGGCCGGGGGCCTTGCCCGCCTCGCGCGAGGATCGTCACGCGGATGCGCCAAGACCGCTTGCGGGCTTGGTCGGAGCCGTCAGGCGGAGATAGAGCCGTGCCTGAAGGGACGCGCCCGACATTGCACTCTAGTGTCGGAATGACGGTATATTGATGTCGTTAAGATATACAGACGATATATAGTAGCGCCTCGGATGCCCTGTGCTTCCCGCCACTCTCAAGCATCGCTGAAATGACGATCACAGCGGCCGTGACTCCGAAATGACGAGAGGCCCCGCTTGAAGTTTCCGGCAATTGGCCGTACATTGCGTCAAGGTAAGGAGAAAGCTATGGCCCACGCACAAAGACGGGAAAGCGCCTCCCCAGCTCGCCGGCGAGCCGAGCGACTGGAAGCGCGCGTGACGACTGAACAGAAGGCTCTCATCGAGCGCGCCGCCGCGCTCGAAGGGCGCAGCATCACCGATTTCGTGCTGACCAGCGTTCAGGACGCGGCGAAGCGCGCCATTGCGGAGCATGAAGTCATCCAGCTTAGTGTCAGGGATTCCCAAGCCTTTGTGGATGCGCTGCTCAACCCGCGCGAGCCGAGCAAGAGGATGCGCGAGCGTGTGGCGGCTTATACCGCGCGGGTCGGCGATCAATAGGCGTGGGCACCGCAAGGCCCGTTATCGAGCTTCTCGACACGACGCGCCACGATCGTTCCGGCTTCTCCTGCGGCGTCGAAGCGCTCGACCGCTATCTGCAATTGCAGGCAAGCCAGGACGCGCGGCGGCGCGTGGCGGCTCCCTATGTGCTGATAGAGCCGCCATCGCCTAACGTCCTCGGCTTCTACACGCTGTCGAATACATCGCTGCAAGCGGCGGAGCTGCCGGCCGCACTCGTCAAGAAACTCCCGCGCTACCCCGTCCTGCCTGCCACACTCCTGGGCCGGCTCGCGGTCGATGGGAAAGGGCGGGGCGGGGGGTTGGGAACGGTTCTTCTGCTCGATGCGCTCCGGCGCTGCCTGCGGAGCGAGACGGCATCTCTGGCGGTCGTGGTGGATGCCAAGGATGACGCGGCGATTTCATTCTATGAACGACACGAGTTTTTGCGGCTGCCCGATCAAGCCAATCGTCTGTTCAAGCCGATGGCGGAAATCGAAAAGCTGTTCAGGAGCACTGACGGGCCGGGAACCGGATGATCGCCATGACGGATGAACAACGTAACGCGTCTGAAACAACGCAGGCCGCCAAGCTGCCAACAATCCTCGCCGTCCAGGCGTCCGGATCGGCGTCGCTGCGTCTCACCTGGTCCGATGGCATCAAGGGCGAGCTTGATCTGATCGGCGTGCTTGCCGATCGCCATTTCGAGGCGCTGCGCGACCCGGGGACGTTCGCGCAAGTCGGGGTAGGGGAGTGGGGCCATAGCCTCGCATGGGCTTCGGGCGTCGCACTGGGCGCTGACATGCTCCGGCATGAAATGGAGCTGACGCAGATGCGGCGTGAACGGCCATGAAGGCGATCTTCATCCGCCACGGTGAATCCACCGGCAATGCTGGGGTGCCGTGCCACGACCTCGCGACGATCGAGCTGACGGAGCTGGGCCAGGAACAGGCGCGCGAAGTCGCGGCGATGAGCTGCCCCCTTCTGAGTGGTCCATCGACTATTACAGTCTGGACCAAGGAAGGGACGACGAATGCCTGCGAAGAAGCACAAGCCCGAGGAGATTATCGGGAAGCTACGTGAGGTTGAGATCATGCTGGGTCAGGGCGGCACGACCGCCGAGGCCTGTCGGCGCATCGCGGTCAGCGAGCAGACCTACTACCGCTGGCGCAAGGAATATGGTGGCCTGAAGACCGATCAGGCTCGGCGGATGAAGGATCTGGAAAAGGAGAACCTGCGGCTGCGCCGGGCGATCTCGGATCTGACGCTGGACAAGCTCATCCTGCAGGAGGCAGCCAAGGGAAACTTCTGAGCCCCGCACGGCGTCGGCGCTGCATCGACCAGGTCCGGGAGGTGCTGGATGTATCCGAGCGGCGGGTGTGCCGCGTGCTCGGCCAGCACCGGTCGACGCAGCGCAAGGTGCCGTTCGGGGCAGATGACGAGTTGGCGCTCACCGAGGATATCATCGCCCTTGCCAGGCAGTACGGGCGCTACGGCTATCGCCGGGTGACGGCGCTGCTGCATGCGGCGGGTTGGTCGGTGAACCATAAACGGGTGGAACGGATCTGGCGACGCGAGGGGCTGAAGGTGCCGCAGCGCCAGCCGAAACGCGGCCGGTTATGGCTGAACGATGGCTCGTGCATCCGGTTGCGGCCGGAGTATCCGGGGCATGTCTGGGCTTACGACTTCGTCGAGGAACGCACCCATGACGGACGCAAGTTCCGCATCCTTACCATTATCGACGAGGCGAGCAGGGAGTGCCTGGCACTCGTCGTCGCGCGCCAGCTCAAACACGAAGACGTACTGGCAGCGCTGGCCGAGTTGTTCATCGAGCGTGGTCCGCCCGCGCATATCAGGTCGGACAATGGCAGCGAGTTCATCGCCGCCGCCGTCCAGACCTGGCTCAGGCAGATCGGCGT
>NZ_LSKH01000234.1:0-40397 GCF_001557395.1 Sphingomonas sp. CCH5-D11
GAGCTGGATAAGCCCGCCGATCACCGCGAAGATGTTCTTGATCCGGTGCGACAGCTCCTGGCTGATGACTTCGCGTTCCTCCAGCGCCAGCTTCTGCTCGTGTATGTCCGTGCAGGTGCCGAACCAGCGCGTGATCTGGCCCGTGTCATCGCGGATCGGCAAGGCGCGGCCAAGCACCCAGCGATACGTGCCGTCGAAGTGCCGAAGGCGATATTCGATCTGGTACGGATCACCAGTCGACAGACTGTGCCGCCAGACCGTCCAGGCACGTTCCCGATCGTCGGGGTGAAACATGTTGTTCCAGCCCGCGCCATCGGTGGTGCCAACGGGCACGCCGGTGAATTCATACCAGCGGGCATTGTAGTAGTCGTGAAAGCCGTCCGGCAGCGTCGACCAGACCATCTGCGGCATGGTATCCGCGAGCGTGCGGAAGCGCACCTCGCTGTCGGCGAGCGCCGCGCGTGCGCGCGCCGTGGACTTGCGCTGTTCCCGCTGCTCCCGCGCCGCGCGCCGGGCTTCGAGCCGGGCCATCGCCGTCGTGGCCAGGATCTCCAGCCCGCGCGTCTGAAAGGGCGTCAAACCATCGCGCGGTAATGCGTCCAGCACGCAAATAGCGCCCAACGGGATGTTTTCGCGCGTGGTGAGCGGTGCGCCGGCGTAGAAGCGGATGTACGGGGGCCCGGTGACCAGCGGATTGTCGGCGAAGCGCGGGTCCTTTGACGCGTCCGTCACTTCCATTAGCCGCTCGCCGTGCATGGCATGCGCGCAAAAGGACTGGGAACGCGGCGTTTGCTCCAGATCTGTGCCCAGGCGCGACAGAAAGACCTGCGCGTCCTCCTCAACGATGCTGACAAGGGCCGTTGGCGCGCCGCACAGCTCCGCCGCGAAGGAGACCAGGTCATCCAGCACGCCTTCCTCCCGCGCGCCGGCGAGATCGTAGAGCGCCAGGGCCTGCTTGCGCATGTCCTCATCATTGATGGGTGGGGAGAGCAGTGTCACGTTTCCAACCGGTTGGGTTCATCGCCGGTCGGCCGACCGTTGATGGTTAATATGGGTCAGCCGCCGTCAAAGGTCGATGGCCGATTGCTGCTCGCCCGATCGACTGGCCGGGCGGGCAGCGAAGCAGTCAAGCACCGCATCCCGCATCGGCTCGATCGATCCTCTCGGGGGAACCAGCTAACAACTGCCTGAGTCCGGAATTTGATCCTCCGACGACCAGATCAGCGCTGTGCATGCAGGGTAGCGCATCGTTATGGAGCGTGAAGAGTTTGGAGATCCAGGCTGGGGAGACGCAAGGCTATGCGTCGTTGTGCCATCAAAAACGGCGCGATTGTTGAGGATCGATAAGGGAGAGATGTCATGCGCATGCCGGCCATAGCAGCGGCTTCATTGATCCTGGCGTCGTGCGACAGCAGCGCGCCGCAGAACGTGGCAGCGCCAGCCCCTGCCGAGCCGATGACGAACCAGGCGGCGGAGGTGGTCGCCCTGCCGGAAGGCCAGCGCAATGCGGTGTTGCTGCGCGCGATCCTTGATGCTGGTCTGCCCTGCCAGGGCGTATCGAGTTCAGAGCCGCTCACGACCGGCGGCTCTACGGCGGACTGGCAGGCGCGGTGCACGGACGGATCGACACACATCGTGCAGGTGAAAGCGGATGGTACCGCCATGGTGGTGAGCCGCGCGACCGCTCGTTAGGCAGCCCTTACGCGGGTAAACGCACGCGCGACCGCAGCGATTTTGCGAACGCGCGTGCGAGCGACGACGGCCGATCGTCTGATCAACCCGTCCGATCAGAACGGGACGTCGTCGTCCAGATCGTCGGCGAAGCCGCCACGCGACTGACCAAAGCCGCCGCCCTTGTTGCCGCCCCCACGGCTTCCACCGCCGCTGCTGCCGCCACCGAAGTTGCCGCCACCGAAATCGTCGCCGCCGCCGAAATCATCGCGGCCACCGAAGTCACGGCCGCCGCCGCCACCACCGCCGCCGGCACCGCCGCCCGGACCGTCCAGCATGGTCAGGACGCTGTTGAACCCCTGCAGGACCACTTCAGTCGAGTAGCGATCCTGCCCATTCTGATCCTGCCACTTGCGGGTCTGCAGCTGGCCCTCAATGTAGACCTTCGAGCCCTTGCGCAGGAAACGCTCGGCAACGTTGGCGAGGCCTTCGTTGAAGATCGCGACCGAATGCCATTCGGTCTTTTCCTTGCGCTCGCCGGAGTTGCGATCCTTCCAGCTCTCGCTGGTGGCGATGCGCAGGTTCACGACCTTGCCGCCGTTCTGGAAAGAGCGCGATTCGGGATCGCGCCCGAGATTGCCGACGAGAATAACCTTGTTAACGCTGCCTGCCATTGGGGCCCCTTAGAGGCCCGCGGCGACCGCGAGCCAGTATGTGATTCCGGCCATGATGTAAGCGGCGGCGAACAGATAGCCAACCATGAAGAGCGGCCATTTCCACCCGTTCGTCTCCCGCTTGGTGACGGCGATCGTGGAGATGCATTGCGGAGCAAAGACGAACCACATCAAAAAGGCGAGGGCGGTCGGTAGCGACCAGCGATGCTGAAGGTTCTCGATGATCGTGCGCTCGCCCGCGGCATCCTCGGGATCATCCACGGCATAGACGGTGCCGATCGCCGCCACCGCGACTTCGCGCGCGGCCATGGCCGGGATCAGCGCCAGCGAGATGTCACGATTGAAGCCGATCGGGGCGACCACGACCTCGATGCCGCTCGCGATCCGCCCGGCGACGGAATAGTCGACTTGGCTTTCGCCCTCGGGCGCCTGCGGGAAGCTGAGCAGCAGCCACAGGACCACCGTGGTGGCGGCGATGATCGTGCCGGCACGCTTGAGGAAGATCACCGCCCGGCTCCACAGCCCGAGCGCGACATCGCGCAGGCGTGGCATCTGGTATTTCGGCATTTCCATCATGAAGCCCGAGGAATCGCCCTTTGTGATCGTGCGGCGAAGCACCAGCGCGGCGACGAACGCGCCCACGATCCCGGCAAGATAGAGACCAAGCAGGACAAGCCCCTGTAGGCCGACCCCCGGGCCGACTGCCGTATTGGGGATGAAGGCGCCGATAATGATGGTGTAGACCGGCAGGCGGGCCGAGCAGGTCATCAGCGGCGCGATCAGGATCGTCGTAAGCCGGTCCTTCTCGTCGCTGATCGTGCGCGTCGCCATGATACCGGGAACGGCGCAGGCGAAGCTGGACAGCAAGGGAATGAAAGCGCGGCCGGACAGCCCGACGCCAGCCATCATCCGATCCATGAGGAATGCCGCACGGACCATATAGCCCGAGGCTTCCAACAGCAGAATGAAGGTGAACAGGATCAGGATCTGCGGCAGAAAAACCACCACCGCGCCGACGCCGGCGATCAAGCCATCGGTGACCATGGATCTGAGGAGATTGTCCGGAAGGACGCCGCGAACCGCCTCGTCCAGCGCCGCAAAGCCCCCTTCGATCCAGCCGATCGGCGCTTCCGACCAGCTGAACACCGCCTGGAACATGAGGAACATGAGCGCCACAAGCAGGACAGGCCCAATCACCGGGTGGAGGGCGACCGAGTCAAGCGCATGATTCCAGCGTCGAACCGGCGTTTCGGAGACGATAGCCGCCCGGGCGATCTCTCGCGCACGGCGCTGCAGCTGGGGCAGCGAGTCCGCGCTCTCGGGCAAAGGTAGAGAATCCTGCTGTCCGCCACCCTCAACCGCGGTGGTGAGAGCGGCCCGCAACGTATCCAGCCCGCGCTTGCGAACGGCAACAGTGGGCACCACGGGCACGCCGAGTTCACGGGAAAGCGCATCGGCCGAAAGGGTAAGCCCATCCCGCTCCGCCAGATCGACCATGTTGAGGGCGACGACCACCGGGAGACCCAGCGCGATCAACTGAAGCGCGAACCGGAGGTGAAGATCGAGGTTGGCCGCGTCGACCACCACGACCAAAACGTCCGGCCGGCGCTCGCCCGCCTGACGGCCGAACAGAACGTCGCGCGTCACCTGTTCGTCCGGGGAGGACGGATCGAGGCTGTAGGTGCCTGGCAGATCGACCAGTTCGACCGGCCGACCATCATCAAGCGACAGGCGACCCGAATGGCGCTCCACCGTCACGCCGGGATAGTTGCCGACCTTTTGACGAGCCCCTGTCAACGCATTGAACAAAGCGGACTTGCCGGCATTGGGATTGCCGACAAGTGCGACCAGCGGAAGAATGCTCATGTCAGTCGGTCGTCACCGTGATGGCGGCGGCGACATTGCGCCGCAGGGCTATCGTCATGCGGCCGATGCGGCACGCGAGGGGGCCACGGAACAAGGTCGCCCGGTGCAGCAACTCCACCGACACGCCCTCCTCAAAGCCGAACTCACGCAGGCGGCGGGCTTCCGGAGCGGCGAGCCGATCCCAATCGATGGCGGAAACCGTTGCCCGACGACGAAGCGGGAGCGATTCGAGAGGAAGGGGGGCAGGAGCAAGCACGCGAGCATTCTAACGGCATTGCGAATGGTTATCAATTCACGCCGCTCAACGGTGCGCGCTTTTGCTGCTGATCACACCACCGGATAGCGCAACCGACCCACGAAACGAGTCAGGCTTGGGCGGCGCTGTGCGCGGCGAGTGATCCCAGCCTTGGCCTTTTCGAAACGCATGATCCCGTCGATCCGCCGCGCGAGGAAGGCGCGCGTATCGGCATGATCCTCGCTCTCGTCGTCCAGGAACACCGTGACCGTCGCGCCATAGACGGCAAGCAGCATCGCGCGTTTTGTGTAGTGATTATAATCCGCCACAACGTCGCCGGCTGCGCGCCACATGGTGTCGACGCTACGCCAACCAAGCTTTGCCGCGGTCGCGACATTCTGGGGCATGGCGAGGATGGCGAGCGCGCGCCGGAGCGCCTCGCGGTGCGGCGCCGTGGCAGCCAGCCTACCTTCGACAAGCGCCGTGATCCGCTGCCGGATCTTCATGGCTGCGAGCCGCTCGGGCGGAAGCGTCACCAGCATGGCGGCATCTACGCTTGCGAACCAGGCATCGATCATGTCCACCGCCCCGCCCGGAAAGGCGAGGGCCGCCACATCGCGATCGATCCCGTTCATCTCCGCCGCCATGTCCCGCGCCGCCGCGCCCCAGCCGTCGAATGCCGCGTTTTCGGCGATGGCGGGGGCGAGAAGGGCACGAATCTCGTCGAGCGTGAGGTCTGCGCTATCGGTCATGACGGCCATATAGGCGTGTCGGTGGGGCAATTGCCACTAGCGGGCTCGGGGACGGAAGCAGGAGGTCTTGTTCGCCTGTCCGGTGCCGGGTCAGTCGGCAACGAGCGGGCGACGCTCAGGTGCGATCCGGACCAGAACCAGCGCAGTCGCGACCAGCACCGCTCCCACGAAATCCGCCGCGCCAAGTGCCTCGCCATAAGCGAGCCAGCCGACCGTTGCGGCCACCACCGGCTGGGTTAGCAGCGCTAACCCGATCACCAGCGGGCTGAAACGGCCTAGCGCATAGATCATCAGGCCTTGGCCGATCACCTGGCTGCACAGCGCAAGCCCGAGCAGCGGCGCCCAATCTTCGGGCCAGACCTGCTCGCCCAGGAGGACCGCAGCGACTAGCAACGGCAGAACCGTCGCCGCGGATGACAGCCCAAGCGCGGGAAGCGGAGCCATGCTGGCCCGAGCGCGCGCCATGAGGATGAAATAGCCTGCATAGAGAATGCCGGCGATCAGGCAGAGAAGGTCACCGATCAGATTCTGCGGATCAAGTTGGTAGGAACGCCCCATCAGCAACGCGGCCCCCACCGCAGCCAACCCAAGCGCCAGCCCCTGCATCCGCGTCGGCCAGGTTCGGGCCACGAGAAAGCCGTAGAGTGGGAAAACGAATGTCGCGGCGTTGCCGAACAGTGTCGCGTTGGCGAGCTTGGTGTGGTGGATGCCGACATGCCAGCTGGCGAGATCGCCAGCGAATAGGATGCCGGACCCGGCAAGCACCCAGCCAAGCCCGCGCGCGCTGGCAATCGGTCGCCCGCCGGTGAGGGTCGCCAGAAGGAGCAGCACCGGAGTGGCAAGACCAATACGCCAGAAGCCCGCCGCGACGGGGCCGACATCCGTCAGCCGCACGAACCACGGGCCGAACGCGAGCGCCAAATTGCCCCCGAGCAGGGCGGCAAAGGCCAATGCTCCACCACTTGGGCGCGATGTAGCTTTTCTTGGGGCCGGTGCCTCGTGCATGCTGCCCCGTAACCACCTAAGTCGGGCAAGTCCCGTAGCAAAGTGCAACGGAAGGGGAGTTTGAAATGCCAAGCCTGTTTGATCCAATCGAACTGGGTGCCATTCGCGCCGCAAATCGCGTGCTGATGGCACCGCTGACCCGCACGCGGGCCGACGACGATCACGTGCCCACCGAGATGATGATCGAATATTATCGGCAGCGCGCCGGCGCCGGCCTGATCATCTCCGAGGCGACCGGCATCAGCCGGCAGGGACTGGGCTGGCCGAATGCGCCGGGCATCTGGACCGATGCGCAGACCGAGGCATGGAAGCCGATCACCGAAGCGGTACATGAGGCGGGCGGCAAGATCATCGCCCAGCTATGGCACCAGGGCCGGCTGGCGCGCCCCGATGTGAACAAGCTGCAGCCGCTCTCGGCCTCCGTCACGCGGGCGCCTTATCCGAACCCGGCGAAGAACCCCTATGGTGAGGCGCGCGCCGCCACGCTGGACGAGATCAAGGAAGCGATCGAGCAATATGCGCAGGCGGCACGCAACGCGTTGGCGGCCGGGTTTGACGGCGTGCAGCTGCACGGCGCCAATGGCTATTTGATCGACCAGTTCCTGCGCGACAACACCAACCTTCGTGATGACGATTACGGCGGCTCGCCGGAGAACCGCATCCGCTTCATGAAGGAAGCGGTGGAAGCGGTGATCGCGGTGGCAGGCGCCGAGCGCACCTCCATTCGCCTGTCGCCCAATGGCGAGACTCAGGGCGCCGACGACAGCAATCCCGAGGCGGTTTTCATTCCCGCCGCCAAGGTGCTGGACGAATTGGGCATCGCCTTCCTCGAGTTGCGCGAACAGGCGCCGGACGGCACCTTCGGCGCGACCACCGTGCCCAAGTTGAGCCCGGCGATCCGCAAGGTGTTCACGCGCCCGTTGGTGCTGAACCAGGATTATACGCTGGATAAGGCGCAGGCCGATCTGGACTCCGGGATCGCCGATGCAATTGCCTTCGGCCGGCCGTTCATCGGCAATCCGGACTTGGTGGAGCGGCTGCGTGCCGGTGCTCCGCTGGCGCAGGATAATCCCAAGACTTGGTATTCGAAGGGGCCGGAAGGATATATCGACTATCCGTCCTATCAGGAACAGGCGGCCGCCTGATATCGCCGGTGCCGCCCCGCGCCACGCGCGTGGGGCGGCGCCTCGTGATCTGCGCTATCTGAAGGCAAGACGCCTTTGCGCAGGTCCCTTTGTTTACCACAGTCTGGGGCCTGCAGGCGGCACCATCGCAGATCCGTTTCGGCCTCGTGCGTTCGTCTTGGCGATTGTAGTGCGACGCCTTACGCCGCTGATTGGATTTTCAGCGGATCCCAGGCGATTAGGTTTGCCGACTCATTGGTCTTTACGCGCGCAGCGAAGGAAAACGCGTCCACCGAAGTGAAGCTTTCGTCTAAAATTGCGTAGCCGTAGCTATGAAGAAGAGCGATCAGCTCACCAGAGGAACTTCCTGCCCGCTCCAGCGCACTCGGACCCATTTCAAAAATGATTGCTGGGCGGTATCGTTCAAGAGTTTTGGCGGCGCCGCGTAGGACGTCGACTTCATGACCATCCGTATCGATCTTGATCAGGTCAACCCTTTCAAGCGCGTGCTCCTCAGTGACTTGGTCTATCGTGTAGAATGTCACGCGCTCGTGCGTATTGGTCACCGTGTCGTCGATGCGATAGCCGTTGATGACGAACATGTCGCCTTGGCCACTCCGGTTACCGCTGGCACCTAGCACGGGTGTGATGTTTGACATGGCGTTCCGGCGCGCATTGGTCGTCAGCCGCTCCATCGCCCAAGGTGACGGCTCGATTGCAACAACCCGGCCTGCGGGGCCGACGCAGCGCGCGGCCCAAAGCGAAATGAGGCCGATATTCGCGCCTACGTCGATTACCGTACCCCCCGCAGGTGATAGGCGCTGCACCGCGGCGAGCGTTTCCGGTTCATAGTCGCCATCGAAGTAAAGCCGCATGTCCATCGACTGAGCGGGATCAAGCATCACCTTCATGCCGCGCCACGTGAACGGGAAGGGCGCACGGCCGCGCGTCAGCGGGCCAAGGACGAGGCTCTTGATCTTACGACGTGCCGTAATCTGAAGCGGCAGGCGCCGGTAAACGGTAGTCGCCGCGCGCGTGAGTGCATTGCCCATGTCGTCCCCGCTTCCATGTCGATCCGGTGAGCAGCGGACCACAGCCCTGAGAACAGCGCAAAGGAAGATACAGCGAGATCGGTGCTAAACGCCCGCGTCGCAGATCAGGGCGCGCAATCGTTCGCGTGCGTTACGCCGAGTACGCCCATCAGTCGTTGAAGCGAGTAAGGTTTCCGCAGCAGCGGAAAGCCGTGATTGCCTTCTTCGGCCAGTACGTGGCTATAGCCGCTCGTCAGCACCACGCGGCAGTTCGGCCAGCGTCGCTCCACTTCTTTCGCGAGTTCAACGCCGCTCATGCCGGGCATGACAACATCGGTGAATACCAGGTCGAAGGCGCCTTTCGCCTCGATTAGTATGTTGAGCGCGGACTCCGCGTTCGTCGCCCAGACCGTCGACTGGCCGAGTTCTTCCAGCAAGGCGAGCGCGAACCGCCCGACGACTTCATTGTCCTCCACCATCAGTACGCGCTGCGTCGGCAGCTCGTTGCGCAACTGGGCCGGGGTGGCGCTGTGGTGATCGGCGGTAGGCCGCACCGTTGAGCGCGGAAGGTAGATCGTGAAGGTGCTGCCTTCACCAAAGCGGCTATAGACGCTGATTTCGCCACCGGACTGTTTGGCGAAGCCATAGGCCTGGCTGAGGCCAAGGCCGGTTCCTTTGCCGACTTCCTTCGTGGTGAAGAACGGCTCGAAAATGCGCGCCTGCGTCTCGGCATCCATGCCGGTGCCGTTATCCGTCATGTCGACCGCGACGAAATCACCCTCGATCGCGGCATGGCGGCGAACCGACGGCACGTGGCGGACGTTGCGAGCAACGATCCGCAACTCTCCGCCTTGCGGCATCGCGTCGCGCGCGTTGATCGCCATGTTGAGCAGCGCGGATTCAAACTGGTTGGGATCCGCGCTGACCGAGCCGACATCCTCGTCGATCTCGATCCGAACAGATACCGGCGAGCCGACCGTGGTGGTGATCAGCCGTTCCAGGCCGCGAACCCGCTCCCCGACCGAGAAGGTCTCGGGCTCCAGCGGCTGCCGCCGAGCGAAGGCCAGCAGCTGGCCCGTAAGTTGCGCCGCGCGATCGGCGGTTTCCGCAATGGCCGAAATATACCGCTGCCGCCTTTCCTCAGTCTGGTTCGGCAGCAGCAGCAGATCCGCCGAGGCTCGAATGACGGTCAGCAGATTGTTGAAATCGTGCGCGACGCCGCCGGTCAGGCGGCCGATCGCCTCCATCTTCTGACTGTGCGCCAGGGCTTCGCGCGCGGTCTCCAGCTCCTCCTGCGCACGGCGGCGCTCCGTCACGTCGCGCGTGATCTTGGTGAAGCCGGTCAGCACGCCGGCGTCGTCATGGATCGGGTCTATCACGACATGCGCCCAAAAGGTCGTGCCGTCCTTTCGGACGCGCAACGCCTCCTTCTCGAACGTGCCCTGGAGAAGAGCGGTACGCAGCGCCTTGGCCGGTTCGCCCGCCGCCCGATCCGCCTCGGTGTAGAAGCGCGAAAAGTGATGGCCGATGATTTCTTCGGCGCGATAACCTTTGATCGCCTCCGCCCCAGCGTTCCAGCTCGACACGTTGCCGTCCGGATCCAGCATGTAGATGGCGTAGTCGCGCACGCCTTGCACCAGCAGGCGGAACTGCTGCTCGCTGCGGAACAGCGCCCGTTCCGCCTCCTTCTTTTCGCTGATGTCCCTTGTGACCTTGGCGTAGCCGATCAGGGTGCCCGTCTCATCGCGCACGGGATCGATCACGACGCTGGCCCAAAAGCGCTCGCCGTCCTTGCGGACGCGCCAGCCTTCAGCCTCGAACTTACCTTCCTGTGCCGCTGTTCGCAGCGCGCGCATCGGCAATCCGGTGGCGCGGTCTTCCGGCGTGTAGAAGCGGGAGAAATGCTCGCCGATGATCTCGGCGGCGACATAGCCCTTGAACCGCTGCGCGCCCGCATTCCAGCTCGCCACGAAGCCGTCCGCGTCCAGCAAGTAGATCGCGTAATCCCTCACCGCATCCAGCAGGAGCTGGACGCGGCGCTCGTTCTCCATCGCGAGCAGGTGCTGGTTGCGGGTCGCACTCATCGGTGAACGGGCCTATGGGGCTGGCAACAATTCCGCAATGAAAATGGCAGGTTTTCATGCGCTTTCTGGCTGCCCGCGGCCTTGCGGACACATGATGTCGCGGCGCCCCTTCCGTGGGAAGGGACGCGCGTTCACTTGTCCTTCGTCAGCGATGTCTTTCGCTCGATCGTCTGCTTGTTCGGCTGTCCCTTGTCGAGCGTGTCGGAGGGGCGCATCGCATCGCCCTCCTTCTGGTGTTCGGTCGACAGGTTCGGGCGCTTGGTTTCGGTGGTGCCGTTCTTGTCGCCATCCTTGTCCATCGCTGCTCTCCTTACTCGGCGGCAACCGACAGGAGCGGCATTCGATCCGTCTGGCGCAGTTCCTCCGCGAACCAGGTGCAGGTGCGCGACAGGCCATCCTCGAGCGGCACGAGCGGCGCCCAGCCGAGCAGGTTCTTCGCGCGGGTGATGTCCGGCTTGCGGCGGCGGGGATCGTCGACGGGCAGCGGCTGGTGGTCGATGCGCGCCTTGGTCCCGGTCATGGCGACGATGCGGGTGACGAGATCGCCGACGGTAAGCTCGTTGGGGTTGCCGAGGTTGACCGGCTCGGCCCCTACCGTGTCGCTGTCCATCAGTGCGATCAGTCCGGCTACGAGATCGCTGACATAGCAGAAGCTGCGCGTCTGGCTGCCGTCACCGTAAACCGTCAGCGTGTCACCCTGCAGCGCCTGGCAGATGAAGTTGGAAACGACGCGGCCGTCGTCCGGGTGCATGCGCGGGCCGTAGGTGTTGAAGATGCGGGCGATGCGTACATCGGCGCGCTTAAGACGCGCAAAGTCGAGCGCCATCGCCTCGGCCGCGCGCTTGCCCTCGTCATAGCAAGCACGCGGGCCGGTGCAGCTGACCGCGCCGCGATAATCCTCGCGCTGCGGGTGGACTTCGGGATCGCCGTAGACCTCGCTGGTGGAAGTGAGGAGAAAGCGCGCGCCGGACGCCTCGGCGAGGCGGAGGAGGTGATCGGTGCCGAGCACGCAGGTGAGCATCGTGTGCTCGGGATCGGCCTGGTAATGCGGCGGGGACGCGGCGCAGGCGAGATTGTACACGCGGGTGATCCGCTGGGTGAGATCCGTCACCTCGGCCGGCAGCTTGTCGATTACGTCGGCCTTTACGAAGCTGAAGCGCGGGTGATCGATCAGATCGTCGAGGTTCGTCGCGCGCGACGTCTGGAGATTGTCGAGGCACAGCACAGTTTCGCCGCGATCGAGCAGCGCCTGGCACAGGTGTGAGCCGATGAAGCCGGCCCCGCCGGCGACAACGGTGACGGGAGCGTTTGTCTTATCCATGTGGGGCTTGCTCCGGCTGGGGTGGGGCCTTGCGGCTTGGGTGAGATAAGTTTCGAGCTGTTCAGCGCGGTGCTGCGCAGTGTGCGCGGCGAGGACACGGGCGCGGGCGGCCGCACCCAGCGCGCTGGCGTCTTCGTCAAGCGCGGCGAGCGCCTGTTCGGTGGTGTCGGCGAGCATGATCTCAGCGCCGGGGGCGAACAGATCGTCGATGCCGTCCCAGCGATCCGAGAGGATCGGCGTGCCGCACGCGCCGGCCTCGAACAGGCGGACCGAGGGCGACCAGCCGGCGGCGATCATGTCCGCGCGGGTGACGTTCAGGGTCATGCGCGAGGCGCTGTAGAACGCCGGGTGATCGGCGGGCGGCAGGTGATCGATGCGGGTGACGTTGGCCGGCCAGTCGATGTGATCGGGATATTGCGGGCCGGCGACGGCGAACTGCAGGTCCGGGCGGCGTCGGGCGGGCTCGATCAGCAGCTTCTCCAGCGTTGGCTGGCGATCGTCGCTGTAGGTGCCCAGGTAAGACAGTGCCCAGCGCTTGGGCGTGTCCTGGGGCTGGTACCGCTCGGCATCGACGGTGCAGTAGAGCGCGCGGGCGGCCTTGGCGCCGTACTGGCGCTCGATCCGGTCGAGCGTCGGGCCACCGGTGAACGACAGGTACAGGTCGAAGCCGGGGATCACCTCGGGCGAGAGATATTCGTAGTCGCCGCGGTCGAGCTTGGCGAGCGTGACAGGTGTGTCGATGTCGTAGAAGCCGGTGACGCCCTTGGCATGGGCCTGGACGTATTTCGCGACGGCGACGCCCTCGGGGACGTAAGAGCCGACGATCACCGCATCGGCCTCGGCGATCGTGTCGCGCCAGGTCTCGAGATCAGCGAGGTCGGCGTAATAATCGAGCCGGCAGAAATCGGGATCGACCAGGTCGCGGCGGTCGCCGGCGTACCAGGGCACGGTGCGCTCGAGAAAGTGGATGTCGTGGCCGCGCGCGGCAAAGCCCGACAGGAGCGCGCGCCAGGTGGTGGCGTGGCCGTTGCCCCAGGAGGAGCCGAGACTGAGGCCGAGGACGACGAGCTTCATGCGGCCACCTTCGCGGTCTCGGCATGAGCGCGGAACAGTTCGTCCACCTGGCGGGCGCGCAGTTCGTAGGTGTGGTGGGCGAGGACGCGCTTGCGGGCCGCTTCGCCGATCGCCCGCGCGCGCTCCGGGGTGAGATCCGCCAGCAGGTCGGCGACGTCCTGGCCGGTGCGGGCGACGAGGACTTCCTCGCCCGGGATCAGGAACTGTTCGATGCCCTCCCAATAATCGGTGATGAGACAGGCGCCGGCACCGGCGGCCTCGAACACGCGGGTGGCGGGGGAGAAGCCGACCGCCGCCATCGAATCGCGCGCGATGTTGAGCACCGCGATCGGCGTGCAGTTGAAGGCGTTGTGGTCCGCGGTGCCGACATGGCCGAGGTGGCGGACGTTGGCGGGCATGTGCTTGTCGTGCCAGCCGCTGCCGCCGATCAGGAACTGACGCTCGGGCAGCGCGGCGGCGGCGGCGAGGAAGAATTGCTCCACGCGGGCCTCGCGGTCGGGCAGGCGGTTGCCGAGGAAGGCGAGGTCGCAGGCGAAGCGATCGTCGGGGGCGACCGGGTGGTGGGTGTCGGGATCGACGGCGTTGTAGACGGGAATGCAGCGCGCGGCACCGAGCGCCTCATAGGCTTCGACGACCGGCGGGCCGCCGCCGTAGGTGAGCACCATGTCGAGGTGCGGCAGGGCTGCGCGGACGGGATGGTTTGGATCAGCGCGGATCTCGTCCAGCGTGGCGGCGGCGTCGACGTCCCAGAAGATCTTGAGCGCATTGGGGCGGGCGTGCTCGACGATGCCGGCGATCAGCTCCGCGTCGAACACGCCGACGCCGCTGGCCTTCACCACTACGTCCGCCTTGTGCGCCTCGGCGAGGACCGAGCGCAGGCCTTCCTCGGTCGCCGGATAGACGACCGAGGTGGCGTATTCGGGCGGGTCGATGTCGCGGTTCTGCTGGCGGTCGAAGGCGTCGGGTTCGTAGAAGGTGATCTGGTGATCGTGTGCGGCCAGGGCCTTCAGGATGCCGCGGTAATAGGTCGCAGCGCCATTCCAATAGGAGGACAGCAGGCTCGATCCGTAGAAGGCGATCTTCATGCGGCTTCTTTCGTTGGGGTGTCGTCTCGCAGGCTGGCGACGATGGCCAGTAGCTGGTCGACGCGGTGCGCGCAGGTGTGGCGCGCCTTGATGGTGGCGAGGCCGTGCGCGGCGAGCGATTGGCGGAGGCCCGCATCGTCGCGAAGGGCGGTGAGATGGCGGGTCATTTCCGGGCCGTCTCGGGCGACCAGATAGTCGCGCCAGGGTGTGAACAGTCCTTCGGCGTCGTCCCACGGCGCCGACACTAGCGGGATGCCGCAGGCTAGCGCCTCGAACACGCGGATCGTCGGGATGCCGGGGAGGATGGTGGCATAGTAACGCCGCGGCACGTGGACGGTCGCGAGGTGGCGCGCGAAGATGTCGGGCGCGGCAGCATTGGGCGCCCAGCCATGGTAGCGCACGCCGTAGCGATCGAGCGTCGCCAGCGCCTGCGCCGGATAGCGCACGCCGTAGATGTCCAGCGGGAGCTTCGCACCCTGCGCCGGAGCGAAGAGGAAGCGTTCGAGTTCTTCGGTCCGCTCGCCGTCGCCCCAGTTGCCGATCCAGACGAGGCCTTCGCGCTCGCCCTCCTCGACCGGCGGGTGAAAGCGGCGGAGGTCGGCGGCTTCGTGCCAGGTCCAGACGCGCTTGCCCCAGCCCCAGGTGCGGTAGATCTCGCTCAGCGTCTCGCCGAAGGCGAGGACGCCGTCGTAGCCGCTGAGGTCATAAGCCTTCATCGCTTCGGGTTCACTGACCGCGCGGTGATGCGTGTCGTGGAACAGGAGGGTGAAGCGGGCGCCGCGCTTGCGCAGCGTGCCGATCGCCGCGACGAGTTCGTGGTCGTTCCATTCGTGGACGATGACGAGGTCGGCGCTGTCGGTGAGCTGCTCGACCGGGGTGCCGGGGGCGTAGGTGGTGGCGGTGAGTTCGGGATAGCGTTCGCGCCAGGCCGTCAAACCTTCCTCGCCATGGTCGGCGAGAAGGTTGGCGAGGCTCCAGGCGCCTTCCGGTTCGTAGGCGACGACGTCATGGCCGCGCGCGACTAGCTCGCTCAGCACGCCGCGTAGGAAATGCGCATTGCCGTGGTTCCAGCAGGAGGCGAGGCTGTGGGTGAAGTAGACGATCCTCATGCCGCGGCCCTTTCGTTGGCGCTGGCGTCGGCATAGAGCGACAGCATGGCAGTGGCGGTGGCGGCGAGCGTGTATCGCGCGCCGCGATCGGCGGCCGCCGCGCCCAAGGCAGCGCGGGCGGCATCGTCAGCGAGCAACGCTGCAATCGCGTCGGACCAGGCGGCGGGATCGTCGCCGGCGACGAAGAGCGCCGCGCCGTCCCACAGCTCGCGGAAGGTCTCGATGTCCGACAGGACCAAGGCGCAGCCGGCCTGCGCTGCCTCCAGCACGGCGAGGCCGAACGGCTCGAAGCAGGCGGCGGAGACGAACACCGGTTGGGTGGCGAGCATCGCCGTCATGCTGTCCGCCGTGAGCTCGCCGAGCAGGTGGAGGTGCTCGACGGGGACCGACGCCCCATGCGGCGCGCGGGTCGGGCCGGCGGCGTAGAGCGGCGCGGCGAGGCGCGCGGCGGCGGCGTCGAGCAGGGGCGTGCGTTTCACCTCGTCCCACAGCCGTCCGGCGGTGAAGGCGATGTGGCGCGTGCGGACGGGGGCGACCGGCGTGGGCGTGCGGCCATTGTGGATCGCGACCGGCAGCTCGCACAGGCCATAGGTACGCGCGACGGTGCGGGCGTAGCTTTCGCTCGGCGCGACGACGCGGGTGGCGCGACGCAGGCCTTGCGCGGCAAGCGCGCGGTGCCAACCGAATTTAGGATCGAGTGGCGAACCGGGGCGCGCGGCTTCCCACCAGGTCGCGACGCAGCCGTGCGCGGCGACGATCATCGGCAGGTCGCCAGGCAGGGTCGCCGCGAGCGCCGGCTGGTTGACGTGGATGAGATCCGCACGGTGCGCGGTTGCGAGCATCGCGATCGTCGCCGCGGCATGCTGCACCGAGACAGCATCGTCGGTGAGCCAGTCGAGCGGCTCGCCGGTTTCCACCAAGGTCGCGCGCTGGATGCGCGCGACCTCGGCGCGCTGCGCCTTGGAGGGGGCAGGCCCGAGCAGGACGAGGATCGTGGTAACGCCTGCGTCGCTCAGCGCGGCGGCGAGATCAACGGCGTAGCGCCACACACCGCCCACCGCATCAACCGTCATCAGGATGCGCTGGGGCGCAGCGCGCATCAGACGGCGACCTTCATGGCAGGCTGCTGCGCGCCAAGGGGAAGGCCGCGTTCGTCCGACAGCCAGGTGGCGAGGCGGCGCAGGCCGGTGCGCCAGTCGGCGGGCTTGGCGAGGCCGAGCGCCTCTTCCGCGGCGCGGCGGTCGGCGACGAAATAGCGCTGGTCGCCGGCGCGCCAGCTGCCGAAGCGCAGGTCGATCGGACGGCCGACAACCGTCTCGATCTCGGCCAGAACGGTGCGCAGGCTGACGGCATTGTCCGGGCCGCCGCCAAGGTTGAAGACTTGGCCGCTGTGCTGGTCGATCTGGCGCCAGAGCGACCGGTACGTGTCGACCGCGTCGCTGACCTCGAGGATGTCGCGGACCTGATGGCCGTCGCCGTAGATGTCGATGCCGCGGCCTTCGAGCGCGCGGATCAGGAAATGGGCCACCCATCCCTGATCCTCGGTGCCCATCTGCCGCTCGCCATAGATGCAGCTCATCCGCAGCACGGCACTCGGCACGCCATAGCTGCGGGCGTAATCGAGGACATACTGGTCGGCGGCACCCTTGGAACAGCCGTAAGGCGTGTGGAAGTCGAGCGGTCGGCTCTCGCCGATGCCATAGGCGTTCACCAGCGGATCGACCGGCTGGTAACCGCGATCGGTCTCGTCGAAGGTGAGATCGGCGAGATCGCCATAGACCTTGTTGGTCGAGGCGAAGATCACCGCTGGCGTCTGCGCGGCGGTGCGCGCGGCTTCCAGCACGTTCAGCGTGCCGGTGATGTTGATCGCGAAGTCGGCGCGCGGATCGACCAGGCTGGTGGTGACGGCGACCTGCGCGGCCATGTGGAACACGGCCTGCGCTCCCTGCACCGCCGCGGTCATCGCGGCCTCGTCGCGGATGTCGGCGACGCGCACGTCGATCTTGTCGCCGTGGTTCGCCTTCAGCCAATCGAGGTTCCGCTTTACGCCATCGCGAACGAGCGCATCATAGACGATGACGCGGTGTCCTTCGCCGGCAAGGCGATGCGCAAGGTTGCTGCCGATGAACCCCGCGCCGCCGGTGACGAGGATCGGACGCTGATCGTCTGTCATGCGACGAGCCCGCGCTTTTCGAGTTCGGCGCGCGCGTGGCTGACGCGATCCTCGGCGGTCTGCTGCGCGACCCAGTCGGCGAGGACGGCCAGTTCGGTCTCGAAATCGGCGGTGGCGCGGAAGCCGAGCTTCTCCGCTGCGAGTGACGTGTCGCAGAAGCAATGACGAATGTCGCCGACGCGGGCTTTGCCGACGATCTCCGGCGCGGCGTCATTCTGGCCCATCGCGCGACCGAGCGCCTCGGCAACCTCGGTGACGGAGCGGTCGTGGCCCGAACCGACGTTGAAGGTGCCACCGACCGCCTCGGGCAGGACCAAAGCATCGGCGAAGGCGCGGGCGACGTCGCCGACATGGACGAAGTCGCGGCGCTGTTCGCCATCCTCAAACACCATCGGGCGCTGCTTGTTGAGCAGGCGCGAGGCGAAGATCGCGAGCACGCCGGTGTATGGGTTGGAGAGCGCCTGGCTTGGGCCATAGACGTTGAACAGGCGCAGGCAGACGCTTTCGATGCCGTAGGGCGCGCCCATGATGTGGGTGGTGCGCTCCTGCACGTATTTGTTCAGCGCATAGATCGAGGAGAGCGCCGGGCGCTTGGTCTCGGGCGTGGCGACGGGGGTGAGCGGGCGACCCTGCGCGTCGGTGGGATCCCATTGGCGCATGCCGTCGCGGATCATGCCGCGCGCCGCGTCCTCGACCAGCGTGCCATCGGCATCGCGGTACAGGCCCTCTCCGTAGATGCTCATGGAGGAGGCGGTGACGACGCGGCGCACGGGCCTGTCGATCAGCCGTTCGAACAGTACCGCGGTGCCGACGTCGTTGACCGAGGTGTAGCGCTCCACCTCGTACATCGACTGGCCCACGCCGACTTCCGCGGCAAGGTGGACGACGCTGTCGATGCCGTCGAGCGCCTTCGCCACGGCATCGCCGTCGCGCACGTCAGCGACGACCAGCTCGGCCTCGGGAGAAAGGTTGGCGGGACGCTGGCCGCCATCACCGTGGACTTGCGGCAGGAGATTGTCGAGGATACGCACGCGGTTGCCACGGCGGAGCAATTCTTCGGTGACAAAGCGCCCGATGAACCCGGCGCCGCCCGTGATCAGAATATGTTCGCTCATCAGTCCCCGCTTTGTGTTTGTTCTGGTTTTCCGCCGGCTTAGCGACGGCCCCACGGGAGCAGGAACATCTTCATCTACCCTTTGTTCCCGAAGCGATATGATCGCGGTGCGACTTCGCGCGCTTTTCCGGAACGCGGATGCGGGCCGTCCGTTGGGGACGTCTTCAACAAAGATGCGTCGGGGGACTGATTGGCGGCGATTATTCATCTCGTTCGGCACGGCGCGCATGCCGATGCCGGTCGGGTGCTGACGGGGCGAGGGGGAGACGACGGTCTCGCTGCGGCCGGGGCGGCGCAGGCCGCCTGGGCCGCCGAGCGACTGGCATCGCAGGCTATAGTTCGCGTGGAAAGCAGTCCGCAGCGACGGACACGCGAGACGGCCTCAGTGATCGCGGCTGCCTGTGGCATCGCCCCCCGGATCGTCGATGCGCTGGACGAACTCGACTTTGGCGACTGGACCGGACGGGTCATCGCCGATCTGGACGGTGATCCGGCCTGGGCGCACTGGAACACCGCCCGGGCAGCCGCGCAAATTCCCGGCGGCGAGCGGATGACGGATGCCGTGGCGCGCGCGGTGGAACACCTCCATGAGCTCGGCGCCGGCACATGGGACGGAGCGATCGTCTGCGTTTCTCATTCGGACATCATTCGCGGGGTGGTGGCGCATTACCTTGGCTTGTCGCTCGATCGCATGCTGGCGTTCGACGTCGATCCGGGCTCGATCACCAGTCTGGTGGTGGGAGAATGGGGCGGGCGGTTGTTGTCGCTGAATGTACGGGCAGCGTGATGGTTCGTCAGTCGGCCGTCTTCTCATCCAAAGCGTCGAGCACCTGTTCGGGTGAGACGTCCCGCTTGATCTCGTCGATCTCCGGGTCGCTGCCCACGCCCATCTTCTGCGCCATTCGCTCGATCATGCCAGCAAGGCGCGTCAGTTCATGTTCGGTCAGCAACGAGATGTGGAGATCTAGGTCCCCGCGCCGGTCTGCCGCAGCGGACATGCGGTTTTGCGAGATGAGCACAAATGTGGACAGGAAGATCGCCTCAACCGACGCCTCCATCGCAAGGATCACGAAGGTGGGATCGAACGGCCGCAAACCGGGAATCCAGCCCAGGTTCCAGACGATCCATCCACCGAACAAGGCGGCGTGCAGCGCCACGAAGCGCATCGAGCCGGCGAACTGCGTAATCCGATCCGCGATCCGATCGCCCAGCGGCGCACGCTCAGCCTCCCGCTCGGCACGGGCGGCGAGCCGCTCAATATTGTCGCGCAGGGTATGCGCCATCTGACCGTCACTCATACTATCATCAACCCGGCATTGCTGCCGGCGGCAAACGCGCCAGACGGCGAAATCGACCATCCAACATCGTGCGAAAGGCGGTAAACAAGTGACCGAATTGATGCAGGCAGCAGTGCTACAGGGCCCGGGTTCGATCAGCGTCGAACAGGTGCCCGTGCCGCAGCCGGGCCCGGGCGAAGTGCGGGTGCGGATCGAAGGGTGCGGCGTCTGCGCTTCCAATGTCGAGCCCTGGGAGGGGCAGCCCTGGTCAAGCTGGCCAGGCGCGCCGGGCGGCCTTGGTCATGAGGCCTGGGGCGTAGTGGATGCGGTGGGGCAGGGTGCCGATATGGCGGTCGGCACGCGCGTGGCCATGCTTTCCGAACGGGCGTTCGCCGGTTATGACGTGGCGCCGGTCGAAAAGGTCGTGCCGTTGCCGCCGGCGCTGAACGGCCAGCCGTTCCCCGGAGAGCCGATCGCCTGCGCCGTCAACATCTTTCGCCGTGCGCAGATCGAGCCGGGCCAATGGGTCGCGATTATCGGTATCGGCTTTCTCGGCGCCATCCTGACGCGGCTGGCGAGCGAAGCGGGGGCGAAGGTCATCGCGATCTCCCGGCGCGAGGAGTCGCTCGAACTGGCTCGAAAATTCGGGGCGGAAGTGACCATACCGATGATCGATCATTACAAGATCATCGGCGAGGTTGGGCAGCGTACCGGCGGCAGCTTCTGCCCGCGTGTGATCGAGGCCGTCGGCAAGCAATGGCCGCTGGACCTGGCGGGCGAACTGATCGGCTTCGGCGGGCGGCTGGTGATTGCCGGCTATCATCAGGATGGTCCGCGCCAAGTGAACGTGCAGAACTGGAACTGGAAAGGGATCGACGTCGTCAACGCGCATGAGCGCGACCTGGCGGTTCAGATGCGCGGACTGCGCGAGGCGGTCGACCTTGTCGCCAGCGGCCGGCTTGATCCGACGCCGCTTTACACGGGTCGCTACCCGCTCGATCGACTCAACGAGGCTCTGACCGCCACGCGCGACAAGCCGGGCGGATTCGTGAAGGCGCTGGTTACCATGGGGTGAAAGCGTCGCGCACGGCGCTTCAATGGCTTAGCGGGAAAGGGCCAATTCGGGCTTTTGCGCGAGCCATTGAAGCGTTCGAAAGTGCAGCGTCAGGAATCCTAGGATCATCCGCGATTCGCAGCCGGCGTAAAAACGGGCGTTCCGTTTTATTTCAGCAAAAACAGCAAGTTATAAGTTTTTCGACGCATTTTCGCGGCCGGGATCGAGTCAAGGCGGTATATTTCGGAAATGTGGCAAGGCCCGGACTTGATCGACTCACAGGCCTGTTCCTAAACCTTGCTCAGTCGGCTCGGCACGTTCTGCCTGAGGCGCTCAAACGAACCATCGTCGTAGCCGACCGTGGCGGGGGCCACATCGGGGGACAGTTTTGCTCTGTTGATTTGTGGTCGCGACCCCGTGTCGCGGCCCTAGGAAAGGTGTGCGTGCCGTTGTCACAGTTTGTGGTGCCAGACGATGCGGGGGAAATGGCACGGGCATGGGCACGGGTGCGGACCAACCTGCGCGAGTCCGCCGGGGCGCGGCTGTTCGACCAATGGCTGAAGCCGATGCAACTGGACGACAGCGGCGATGATGATCGCGTTCGGCTGACACTGCCGTCGGCGTTCATGACCAACTGGGTTCGCAGCCACTATGCCGATCGGCTGTTCCACGAATTCCGCGCAGTCCTGCCGCACATTCGCGCCGTTGCGATCGAGACGGCCCCGACGCGCCACACGCCTGCGGTGATCACGATGGCGCCGGCCGAAGCGCCTGCGCCTGTGCTCTCCGCACCAGAGGCTCCCGAGCCGTCGGACGTGGAGCGTCCGGCATTGGAGCCGCGCTACACCTTTGATCGATTTGTCGTGGACGCGTCCAACCGCGTCGCGTTCAACGCGGCCAGGGCGCTGGCGGAGCCTGGCCCTGTTCGCTTCAGCCCGCTATTCCTTCATTCCGGCACTGGGCAGGGCAAGACGCATCTGATGCATGCGATCGGCCATTCCTTCATTGCGGCTGTTCCTGGCGCCCGCGTGATCGCCATGTCGGCCGAGCGCTTCATGTTCGATTTCGTGGCGGCGCTGCGTGCCCGCGACACCTTCGCGTTCAAGGCGCGGCTGCGCTCTGCGGACCTGCTGCTGATCGATGACTTACAGTTCATCGCCGGCAAGGATGCGACACAGGAAGAGTTCTTCCATACGGTGAACGAGATCATGGCAGCGGGCAAGCGCCTGGTGATTTCCGCCGATCGCTGCCCACAGGCGCTGGACGGCATCGAACAGCGGATCCTCGGGCGGATGGCAATCGGCCTGGTGGCCGACATCAAGGCGCCGTCGCTGGAACTGCGCCGCACGATCCTTGACCGAAAGGTCGCCGATCTGCCGGATACCAGGGTTCCGCACGAGGTGCTGGACATGCTGGCGGCGCGGATCACGGGCAACATCCGCGAGCTGGAAGGCGCGCTGAACCGCGTCGTCGCTTATGCCCAGCTGACCGGTGAGACGATCGATCTCGACTTTGCAATCGCGACGCTCGGCGATGTGCTGCGCGGCAGCCAGCGCCGGGTGACGATCGACGAGATCCAGAAGCTGGTGTCCACTCATTTCGACCTAAAGCCGATCGACCTTGTTTCGGCGCGCAGGGCGCGCGCGGTGGCGCGGCCGCGGCAGATCGCGATGTACCTGTCCAAGCGGCTGACGACACGGTCGCTGCCGGAGATCGGCCGCAAGTTTGGTGGGCGCGACCACTCCACAGTGATCCACGCGGTGCGGCGGATCGAGGAGTTGCGTGACAGCGACCGCGAGGTTGATGGCGCGGTGCGCACCTTGATGCGCGAACTGGAAGGCTGATCGCTCTTGCCGCCAGGTGACGCGTGGCGAAACGCGCTCGCCCGGTGCTCAGCCGTCAGCGATGAACAGCCCGCCGGGTCGCGCCAGAATGGCCTCATAGAGCAGGCGGTCGAGCGCATTATACGCATCGATCGCCTCCAGATCCTCGTCGCTGACTGAGACGTCCGCGGCGCGTGCCGCGTTGATGTGCGGGACGCGGCCGATGTCCGGTACGTCGATCAGCCGCCCGAACCGGACAAGATGGTCTTGGAGGCGCTCCTGAACGCCGACAAACATGAAGTCCCGTTCGATCACCGCTAGCGCATCAGCGACCAACGCTTCGTTCCGCTGCGGCGCTATGTCCGGCAGTGCTTCCAGCGCCTCCATGTCCCCTTGCCACAAGGCGGCAGGCAGACCGAAGCCGGCGTAGCGCGGAAAACGGCCGTCTATCTCCGGCCAGCCTACAGGCTCGGCCGGTCTGCCCAAAATTTTCGCCAGCATGAGATTGCCCGGAATGATCCCCTTGCGGAGCAGCTGAGCAGTGGACCAGTTGGCAAGGGGCGTGTCGCGCAGTGGCGCGTTGGGCGGTGCGACGAGAAAACCGTGATGCGAGCGAACGCGGTCCCGCGGGGCGCGAAGGATCGTGGCGTAGCGGCAGGGCCAGCCGACCGCAGCCCCGAACCCATGGCTGACATGGGAGATCAGCACCTCGGCATCGTGCAAAAGGGGAGCCAGGCGCGCCACGGTAAGCGGATCGCTGGCATGTCCTTCCACCACCGCACGGGCGCCGATGGTGAGCACTGCGCCGTCCGGCAGCGCGCGCTCCAACACGCGGCGCACCGCTGTTCCGGCCGTTTTCGGGATATGCAGAAAGGAGATTTTCGGCGCGTTCATGCGGCGGAAGCGCCGCGCCGCCGTCCGAGCGCCGGGTGCCCGGCGGGCGATCATGGTGAGCGGGGCTCCGCGGCGTGCCTCATGCGCGATGGTGGCGGCCCAGCGATCCGCGCGTGCCGTTTCGAGGTGCCGGGCCTCAAACAAGGCGAGATCATGCAGGAAGCGCGCATGATCGGCTTCGCTTCGCAGGCGGCCGCGCGAGGCGCTTTCCTTGTGAAGCAGCTCGGCTGCGGGCGTGCAGACGGAGGGCAGGCCAAGCGTTTCCTGCACGCGCATGCAGAAATCCACATCGTTGAAGCCAAGCGGAAAGCATTCAGAGAAGCCGCCCACCGCTTCGAACACCGCGCGTCGAACGGTGAGGCAGGCACCAGTGACAGCCGGTTGGGCGCGAAGCGAGCGGAGATAGAAGGGAGCGGTGCCGCGCGGCGCCGCACGGAACGGGTGCAGCGGACTGCCGCGCGAGGAGAAGACCACCCCGACATGCTGCATGGTACCATCGGGGAACCACAGGGTCGGACCGGCAACTCCGACATCCGGCTGGCTGACCAGCCCGACTAGCTCGGCAAGCCAGCGTTCCGACGTGACTTCGACGTCGTTGTTGAGGAAGCAAAGCACGTCCGCATCGGTCATTGCCGCGGCCCGGTTATTCAGGCGGGACCAGTTGAACGGCCCGTCGTCACGTATGACACGCGCGATCCCCTGCGTGCTCAGCCAGTGCAGATAGTCGAGCGTGGCCTGCTCGGTCGAGCCATTGTCGATGACGATCAGGTCGAAACAGGGATAGGCCGTGCGATTGAGGATCGATCCAATGCAGGCGGCCAGCAGATCAAAGCGGTCACGAGTTGGGATAATCAGCGTGACGCGCGGTGGCGACGCCGGCACATTGGCATGGACCGCATATCCGGGCGCATCATGCATCTTGGACAAGCGCCAGGGCCCGTCCGCTAACAGCCCCTTGCCCTCATAGTGGGGTACTTCGCCAAAGCGGTGGAACAGCACTTGGGGCAGGTGCGCCCCTGCATGCGGCGGTGATCGGGACAGCAGCTTCGCACCGAGGAGTGGATCGTCCAGCCACGTGTCCGCTGCCGCCAGAGCGGCGGGTCGAACGGCAGCGATTAGAAAGGTTTGTGGCTGGGCCCGCACGAAGAACGCGTCGGGCGCAGGAAGGAACATTCTGCCATAGCGCCCATCGCCGTCGGTATGGTCGTAATCGGCATAGATAAAGGAGAGCGCGGGATTGTGCACAAAAGCGCCGGCAAAGAAGGCGAGTGCGTGGTCAGCCGGCCGGCCGATGCGCGGATCCCAGCTCATCACGAGGTCGGGCGGGCAAGAAGAGCCGTCGCCGTCCGGCGCCTCCGTCTCGGACGCATGTGGCAGCAGCTGCCAGGCGGGGTAGGGTTGGGACGCGAGCCAGCAGCGCGCCTCATCCACAAGGTTTTCGCACAGCTCCGACGGCAGCAGCACGCCAATCGCGGGAAGACTGGGCCATTCGTTGATGCCGATGGCGGCAAGGCAATCGGCTGTGCCATGGAAGCTGTCGCAGCGTAGTGCCCAATCCTGATAGCCGGCGCGGATGGCGGCCTCATCAGCCGCAAGGCGCGCGCGCCGCATCCCGCGCTCCACTACTTTGTCGAGCAGATCGGGATCGGCCACCGAAACAGCGACAGGCGGGCTTTCGCAATGATCGGAGCCTAGCCGAGCGCCGACGCCGATCAGCTCCGCGATGACATCGATCTGATAGTCGCCCGATCGCGCGGGGACGGTGGCATCAAGCGCGAGCCTACATGTATCGCCCGGCCCCAATGGATAGGGGAGAAGTACGGTAACATCGTCGCGGATCGGCGGGTCTGTGCGGGGGATGCGACGCCAGCGGGCGCGCAGCCTGATGCCGCCGGGATCGGCCGCTTCGATGCGTATCTCGCCGCTGTTGTGGACCTGCGCCAGCAAGGTGATGGCGGTTCCAGGCAGGCAGGGCGCATCGGGCGGCTCGATGGTGATGCGGCACTGCGGCAGATCGAGCAGTTGCCGTTCGACCGTATCGGCTTCGACGAGAATTCGCCCCCTTGCCGGCGTGAACCTGCGCCCCCGAACGAAAGGAAGCGAAGGCGCAAGCAACAGCGCGCACTGTAGGTTATGCTCACCGATGCCCGACGGGATCTGGACCGATATGTCGAATGTCCGCTCGGTCCCGGGCGGCACGCTGCCTGGCAACGGGATGTGCCGGATCTCGCCAGCGAGATCCACCCGCAGGGAAACACCAGCGGATCCGCCCACCCAGGCGAACGCCGAATCATTGCGGATCGTTATCGGCAATTTCGCGCATGAGCCGGGTGCGTAGCGGTCATCGAGGTCGGCCCAGAGCAGGGCACCGTTGGCGAAGGCCGCGAGATCAGGCGACATGGCGGGCAGGTCAGCGACTATCGTGCCAGAAGCGCCATCCAACGTGAACCTGAGCGAACATAGCTCTGCGGGAGCCGCCGACAGCCTCTTGCGTAAAACTGTGGCCTGAGTGCTCGCACCCTGCGACGAAAACTCGTGTGTGGCGGCGAGGCTCTCGCTGCCGTCCGCGTCGACATAGCCGATCGTCAGCACGCAATGCCGAGACGTTTGCGCCAAGTACGCTTGAACAGAAGCGGGGAGGGGAAGATCGACGACGCGTTCATGATCGCGCGGAACGATGATCGGTCCGTCCATGCCGCCCTTCAAACTCCCTGTCGGCCGCGTGGGCGGCGCACCCGCAGCCTGCTAGGGTGTTGCCGCTCGTGCGTCCATCACCTGCAAAGCGATCGCTGGCCACTGGAAAGATCCGAAATCAAGCGGATGAGCTTCGGCGCGAATTGCATAATGGCAAGACTCGGAGCTATCCACCGGCCGCTGCTTGCACTCGGCGAGCAAGTGATGAAACTCGAGGGGGCGGCGACGCATTCAATGCGCAAAACAGTTATTCTGCATATCGGCGCATCGAAGGCGGGATCCTCGTCCATCCAGTCTTTTGTTCGTCGCAACCGTTTCGTTTTCGCTCGCCTAGGCTATGTTGTACCGGACGTCTCGCTGTCGACGGGAGAGCGCGTTACCGGCGATCACGTGTTCGCGCTCGAGGCGCTGGCAAAGGAACGCGACGCGCGCGGCCTTCGCGAGCGCGTCGACGCGATTTTTGAAGCCTCGCGGCGGAATGCACGGGCGGTGCTGCTGTCGGCCGAAAACCTTTCCAATCTGGGAAACAGTGCCGTCATCGAAGGCCTCGCTGCCGAATACGACCTTCGGATTGTCATGTACCTGCGGCGGCAGGACGAACTGTTGACCTCTGCCTGGCAGCAATGGGCATCAAAGTTGGAGAGCGACTTCAACGCCTGGCTGATCCTTGCGCTGAAACAGTTCGGCCACTGGGACAAGGTGCTCGCCGAGTGGGAGGAGCAAGCGGGAACCGACGCCATGGTCGTGCGCGTCTTCGATCGTGAAAGCTTCATCGACGGCGATCTCTTGCGCGATTTCGTCGATGCTGTTGGCCTTGGCGAGCACGCTCAGGATTTTGACTATCAGCAAAGCGATTCGAATCCATCCGTCACTGATGCGGTGACCATGATGGTCGCCGGCAATCGTGCGATCTTCGAAAATGTGCACGACAACAGGTTCTACAACGCCCTGAATGATCTGACCGGCAGCGCCCTCGTAGAAAAGACCAAGGTATCGCTGCTGACGCGGGCGCAGCGCGACAAGATCATCGAATTCTATCGGCCAACTAATGAAGCGGTTTGCCGGCGATACTTCCGGGGGAGTCCGCGGCTGTTCCCGCATGTCGATCACGATAAGTACCGCTACCTTTCCAGTGACCAGCTGATCGAAGAAAAGTTCCGCGCGATTATGACGATCGTGGCGGGGCTGGTTCGCGATCGCAGCGAATGACGATGGGCGTGCGCGCCGCGCCACATTCGGATGCTTTTCCGGCCGAAGACCGAGCACGCTGCTTTGCGCAAGAAGGCTGACGAGCGCGGACGGAACCGCCGCCTACGGGGCATCCCGCAAGCAAAGTTCCAAGATAAGCACCCACTTCGGGTTGACCTTTGCGAGGTGCGCGGGGATGAGCGGCAACGGGGCTCAGCGCCGGGGGAGATGCATATTCGTGGAGGAACATGCGCCGATCCAGATCGTCAAAGCTGACGCGCGTCAGTGGATTGTCGACCATTTCGATTCCGCCTTCTACCGCAGGCAGTTGCGGGAGGCTGGAGTCGACCCGCTGCCGCAGCGTGCGCTACGGCACTATCTAGAAGAGGGGTGGATCGCGGGATTTGACCCCTCGCCGCGATTCTCGACGGAATTGTATCTGGCGCTGCACGAAGAAGCCCGTGCAGCCGGCTGTGCCCCGCTGGAATATCATGCGTCGATCGGCCGCTTCCACGGCGCGGAAGTGCCGCCTTCCGATCGCAGCGTTGGACCCGGCATCGCCTCAGTCGAGACGATGATGTCCGAGCTACGCGAGCTTTTCGACGATGAATATTATCGTGAGCAGCTGCCGCTGCCGATCGATGACGATCTGCTGGAACATTACCTTCAGAGCGGATGGCGACAGGGCCTGAACCCGTCCAAGTCGTTCGAGACCCAATATTATCTGGAAACAAACCCGGATGTGGCGGAGAGCGGCGTCAATCCCCTGCTGCACTTCGTTCGCCACGGACGAACGGAGGGACGCCGCACCTCCTGTCCCCCGAGCGACCAGGCTCAAGTGGAGCAGCCGCTCGATGCCTCGGTAGCCACGTCCGCGCCGATCGTCGAAGCCTTGCCGGAAGGCGACCCGGTAGCCGCGTTCTTTGATCCAGCCTATTATGCAGCGCAGCTGGATGCTTTGCCCGATGGCGTGTCGCTGTTTCGCCATTTCATGGACAGCGGCTGGCGCCAGCGGCTGGATCCGTCGCCGACTTTCAGCACGGCCTATTATCTGGAGACCAATCCGGAAGTTGCGGCAGCAGGCATCAATCCCTTTCTGCACTGGGTGAACTACGGTCGGCATGAGAAACGGCCCGCCGTTCCCTATCATCGTCAGCCTGACTTCACGCCGCTCGTTTCGGTGATCGTCCCGAACTTCAATCACGCACGGTTTCTCGAACAGCGCCTCTGCTCGATCTTCGAACAGACGTATCGCCACGTCGAGTTGATCGTGCTGGACGACGCGTCGACGGACGACAGTCGCGAAGTGATCGATCGTTTGCTGGAGCGATGCCCGTTCCCACATCGCACGGTCTTCAACGCTGTCGGCACAGGCAGTCCGTTTCGCCAGTGGCAGCGCGGCCTTGCTATGGCCGAAGGTGCGCTGGTCTGGATCTGCGAAAGCGATGATTTCGCTGACAGCCGGTTCCTAGAGCACCTGGTGCCGGGCTTTGCAGACCTGTCGGTGAAGATGGCGCTCGGACGTATCGAGTTCTGCCGCGCGGACGGGGAGCCGCGATCAGGCATGGGCGGCTTTCGTGACGGTGCCGAAGCCGGCATCTGGGACAGGCCGGTCACGCGACCGGCGGCGCAATGGTTTCGTTCGGCCTTTGCCAAACGGAACATCGTGACCAATGTGGGCGGTTGCGTCTTCCGCAACCAGCAAGTGCCCGAGGCACTGTGGGACCGCGCGGCGCAGTTCCGCATCGCTGGGGACTGGTTTCTCTACATTCACCTGCTTGGAAGCGGGAAGCTTTCCTACTCGCCGGAGGCGATCAGTTACTTTCGACAGCACGAGGCAAATACCTCCGCGCGTAACTTCGACAAGCTATACTATTATGACGAGTGCTGGGAGGTGCAGAAGGAAATCCGCCGTTACTGGCGGGTGGATCAGGAGGCAGGAAACCGGTTCACCGAGGACCTGGCGTATCAATATAGGCACTTCGCTTTGGACCGAGATCACGGGCCATTTGAGGATCGGTTCACCCTTGAATCATTGAATGCGCCTTCTGATCGCATGCCGCACGTCGCGGTCGGCTTCCTTGGTTTCGAAACCGGCGGCGGCGAGCTGTTTCCCCTGCTGCTGGCGAACGAATATGCCCGTCAGGGCATGATGGTCTCCCTGATCGCGGCGAACCTTACCGACCGCAACGACGACATGGTGGCCCGGCTGGACCCGAGAGTGCCGGTGTATTCGCGGGACGATCTGTTCCCTGCCGGGCCGGCCGCGCTACTGGACCGCGCGGGTATCGACGTGATTCATTCACACAGCGTCCTGATCGAGAACCTGTTCTTCGAACGCGGCGGGATGCTCAAGCAGCCCTATGTCGTCTCCATGCATGGATCTCATAACCTGCCTGGCGGCGCGCTTGACCGGTTGTTGTTCCGGTCTCTGCGGAATGTGTCCTACTGGGTCTACACTGCCGAAAAGAACCTGGACGTATTTGCCGGCATCCCGCTTGATCGATCCCGCTTCGTCAAGATGGCGAATGGCATGCCGCGCGACGAGCGCGACGCGCCGTTCACCCGCACGAGCCTGGGTATCGGAGAGGATGCCACGGTCTTCACCTTCATCGCGCGAGGCATCCAGCGGAAGGGGTGGCGAGCATCGGTGGAAGCATTCAAATTGCTCAAGGAGCGCCATCCCGATTGCGAGATGCACCTGCTAATGATCGGAGAGGGGCGTTTTGCAGAACGATCGGCGGAGATTGCCGCTGGCGATCCGAACATCCACTTCCTCGGCTATCAATCGTGCATCAACGGCATCTATCGAATGAGCGATTGCGCCCTGGTGCCGACCCGCTTCGAAGGAGAGTCGTTCCCGCTGTGCGTGATCCAGGCGCTGCAGGAAGGCTGCCCGGTATTGGGCAACGACGTGGGCGAAATCCGCAGCATGTTGACGTCCGACAAGGGCGTGGCCGGTGCCGTGACGGTGAATATGCGGGACACCGGCGGGTTCATCCGGCTTGTCGCCGATACCATGGAGCAGTTTCTGGATCCGGCGTTCCGTGCCACGGCGCGCAGCCTCACGGCAGAGGTGGCCGACCGTTTCAGTATGGAAGCATGCGCCGCTGCCTACCGCCATCTCTATGAGCAAGCGATCGCGATGGCTCAATGAACGCGATCGGGGGGCGGGCGGTTGTTGTCGGAGGTGGCTTTATCGGAAGTGCTGCGGCCTATTCGTTGAGCATCGACGGTTGGGCCGTCACGCAAATCACGCGCGCTACCGCCCGGCCAGCGCCGCCGCACGTGGCTCGCTTTGCGATCGATCACCGCTCGCATGCGATTTCAGATCACCTCGCCGGCGCTCAGGTGCTGGTTCATGCCACGGGCGAGATGCTGCCCGCCTATGTTCCCGACGATTTTGCCGCCGCCTATGTCGAACAGGTCGCGCCGATCATCACCCTCGCCGAACGAGCCCATCAGGCGGGGGTGAAACGGGTGCTGTTCATATCGTCGGGTGGGACAGTCTATGGTCCACGTGCGGCCGTTCCGACCGATGAGGATAGCCAGACCGAGCCCAACAACGCTTACGGCTTTCTGAAGCTGCAGACCGAGCATGCGCTTCGCTTCGTGAGCGCGTGCACGGGTTTGTCCACCATATCCCTTCGTGTGGCGAATCCTTACGGCCCCGGCCAGCGTACTGACCGTGCCTTCGGCTTTGTCACCACGGCCTTTGAGCGCGCCTTACGCGGCGAAGAAATCGTCATTTGGGGAGACGGCGAAACAACCCGCGATTTCCTGTACATTGATGACCTGGGCCGGGCGATTGCCGCAGCGGCAGCGGCACCGCTAGCCAGCCCGATCCTGAACATCGGATCGGGTGTGGAAGTATCACTTAATAAGATTTGCGCATTGGTGGAGCAAGTGGTTGGACGACCGCTACGCCGAACGTATCAGCAGCCGCGTTCCGTGGACGTGCCGCGTAGCGCATTGGCAATCGACCGCGCTGGCGCAGAAATATCGTGGAGACCACAAGTGACGCTTGAGGAGGGATTGCGCCGGATGTTGAAGGCGCGGTCGTGAGAACGGAGCGCCGGGCCATTGTCCATATCGGTCACAAGAAGACCGGGACGACGTTCATCCAGAACCAGTTTCACGCCAGCCGTAGCGCCTTGCTTGATGCGGGTGTTATCTACCCGTTCCCGGAGCCCAACCATTCGTTCGCCTTATCGGGCCTGTTTCACCAAAGACTTGGAGAAAGAGCGCCGTCACCGCGAAACCGCTATGTTTCGGATCGGGAAGGCTCGCTGAGCGCGATCAACGAAGAGCTTCAGGCAAGTGAGTGGCACACGCTTGTCCTCTGCGCGGAGTCTTTGGCTGGCTTTTCCCGTGAGGAACTGGCGGCGTTCTCGAAGTGGCTGACCGAGTTCGTAGATGCCACGCAGATCGTCTTTGTCGTACGCGATCCAGTGGACTGGGCCGTCAGTGTTGCCCAGCAACACCTGAAAACGCGCGGAGACGTGGAGCGATTGCTGAACGAGCCGGAAGCGCCGCGCTGGTCGAACATCATTAGGCGTTTCGCGGAGGTGTTTGGCAGGGGTGCGATCACCGTATTGGAATATGAGCGGCTCGCCGCCGTGCGGGAGCGGTTCGCTGCACGTTTCGCGCTCGCAGCCGGCCTGTCCCCGAGTGTCGCTGCGCTGCTTCAGGGCGGCAGTGATGCCGTGAACGAATCTTTGTCCATGGAGGCTGCGTTGCTGCTCGGGCGGTACAATGCGCGGGTTCCGGAAACGGAAGGGGGCCGGCGCAATCCGGCCAGAAGCGGTATCGAACCCAAGGCCTTTGCAGGATTGCGCGGAGAGAAGTTCGATCTTCCTCAGGCTGCGCGACTACAGGCGTATGCACAAAGCCGGGATGACGTCGCCTTTCTCGCCCGCGAGTTCGGGATCACACGTTACAGCTATTCAATCAGCGACATTCCACCCAGCCGCTTCACCGAAGAGGTGTCACCCGCCTTTCTCGATGCGTTGGCGGATCGCCTGGTCGGTTTACAGGGGCAGGCGATAGCCAATCGGCTGCTTGCAGATGCCGAGCGGATGCGAAATCGTGGCAATGAAGCGGGCGCCGCTGCGGTGCTCCGGAACGCCGCAGCGCAATTTCCAACGGATCAGCGCGTCATGCGGGCACTTGCTGCCGGTAAAGGAGGAAAGGGTAGGCGGGTCGGCTGAATTTAACTCGGGCGCCGGTGGTGGTCGGCAGCCTGGGAGCCGCCGACCGCTCGTTTCAGACGTTGAAGCGGAACAGCATCACGTCGCCGTCGTGGACGACATATTCCTTGCCTTCCTGCCGCAGCTTGCCCGCTTCACGCGCGCCCGCCTCGCCCGCCAGTGCGACATAGTCGTCATAGGCGATGGTCTCCGCGCGGATGAAGCCGCGCTCGAAGTCGGTGTGGATCTCACCCGCTGCCTGCGGTGCCTTCGATCCCGCAGGCACCGTCCACGCCCGTGCTTCCTTGGGGCCGACCGTGAAGAAGGTCAGTAGATTGAGAAGCTTGTAGCCGGCCCGAATAACGCGGGCGAGGCCGGTTTCCTCAAGGCCCAGCTCGCTAAGGAACATCGCGCGATCTTCCGCCGGCATGGTGGCGATCTCCGCCTCAATGGCGGCGGACACGACCACCGCCTCGGCGCCTTCAGCCGCAGCCTTCTCGAAAACGCGGGCGCTGTGCGCGTTGCCAGTGGCGGCGTTCGACTCTTCCACGTTGCAGACATAGAGCACCGGCTTGGCGGTGATCAGCTGGGCCTGCGCGAATACGCGCGCTTCCTCCACATCCTTGGGCCGAGTAAGCCGCGCCGGCTTGCCCTCGCGCAGCAGTTCAAGCGTCTGCCCCAGCACACTGGCGCCGATCTTGGCCTCCTTGTCGCCCTGCTGACCCTTCTTGATCAGGTTTGGCACGCGCTTCTCCAAGCTTTCGAGGTCGGAGAGCATCAACTCGGTCTCAACAGTCTCCGCATCTGCGATCGGATCCACCTTGCCCTCGACGTGCGTGACATCGCCGTCTTCGAAGCAGCGTAGGACATGAACGATCGCGTCCACCTCGCGGATGTTGCCGAGGAACTGGTTGCCAAGGCCCTCGCCCTTGGACGCGCCGCGGACCAGCCCGGCGATGTCGACAAAGGCCAATTGCGTTTCGATGATCTTGGCCGATTTTGCCACCTCAGCCAGCTTTTGAAGCCGCGGATCGGGGACGCCCACGTTACCCACGTTCGGTTCGATGGTGCAGAAAGGATAGTTGGCGGCCTGCGCCGCGGCCGTCTCCGTCAGCGCGTTGAAGAGGGTGGACTTGCCGACGTTCGGCAGGCCCACGATGCCGCAGCGGAAACCCATGTTCGATCCTTGGTAAAGCTGTTCGGTAGAATAATGTCCCGCGCCCTACCGTGTGCCGCGTCGACACGCCACCCTAGGTTGATGCTGCGCGACGGCGCAGCGCCGTCGTCGCGCGTCGCTGGGAGAGTGCCGTTGTGCTTTCGATTACCAGCGATAGTTGAAGCTGATGCTGATCCGGTCGCTCTTGGCCGTGTTCGGCATCACCTCGTGCCGGAGCCAGCTTTCCCACAGGAAGATGGAGCCGGCGGCCGGCTCGGCATAGACGAATACGTCGTCGCGAGGAGGAGCGGCCATCATCAGACCAAGTCGGGGATCCTCCAGCCGAAGCGCGCCGGAGCCGGGTGGAACCGTGATATAGGTGGTGCCGGAAACAACGCTGTGCGGGTGGATGTGCCCGGAGTGCGTGCCCCCCGGGCGGAGCAGGTTGACCCACAGGCTGTCCAGCTTGAGCCGCCGTCCGCCGAGCTGGAACCCACAGGCATCTGCAAAGCGGGCGACATGGCGGTCGAGATGCCGCTTCAGGTCCGCAAAGGCGGGATCTCGCTGTGGCAGGTCATCAAGCGACGCATAGGAGGTGTATCCTCGATAGCCATGTGCCTTTGACCATCGTTTTCCAGCCACGTCGTCCATTGCAAGGGCGCGTACCGATTCATCGAGCTCGCCGATGAGCGACTCATCATGGATGCGATCTTCGTAGAAGGACGTGGGAAACAGCGACCGAACAGCCATGGCGGCCCGGTACGCAGGTCCGCCCATCTTGCCAAGCGAAGCTTGCCCAAAGAGCGGCCGCGATTCGGCTCTATCCGCTCGCTGCGCGGTGAATCAGCGCCAGCGCAAAGATAAGCACGGTGAGCACCGCCAGGATCAGCAGGAAGACGGCATAGGATACGCCCCAAGTCCCAGCATCATTGTCACGGCCGGCAACCCACACGACCGACAAAGCAAAAGCAGTCATTACGGCCAACCGCGGTGCAACGATCGCCAGGGCGGCCAGCAGGGCCGACCCGGCGATGCGATGCGCCGCAGGATAGTTCAGACCGGGGACCACTCCACCGGTTCCTCGCCTTCATCATCTGCAGACACAGTCTGATGATCAGGGCCGATCGCCTCCAGCAATCGGTCGAGCACCCAGTCAACTCCAGTCCCGCTGGCACCAGAGATCGGGATCACTTCCGCGCCGCTCGCCTCCTCCAGTTCCGCCGAAAGGGCGGCGATCAGTTCGTCGTCGAGCATGTCGATCTTGTTGAGCGCGACGACCACGGGTTTCTCATCCAACCCGGCGCCATAGGCGGTCAGTTCCTCGCGAACGATCCGGTAGCTGTCAGCAACATCGACATCGTTGGCGTCGACCAGATGCAGCAGCACCCGGCACCGTTCGATATGGCCAAGGAACCGATCCCCGATCCCTGCGCCGTCGGCTGCCCCTTCGATGAGGCCAGGGATGTCCGCAACGACGAACTCCTGTCCCTTGTGCCGAACCACGCCCAGCTGCGGCCGGGTCGTGGTGAAGGCATAAGCCCCTACCTTCGCCTGTGCGTTCGTGACGCCGTTGATGAAGGTGGATTTGCCGGCATTCGGGAGGCCGACCAGCCCGGCATCAGCGAGCAGCTTCAGACGCAGCCAGACCCATGCCTCGTCGCTCGGCCAACCGGTGCCGTGCTGCCTTGGCGCGCGGTTCGTCGACGTCTTGTAGCTGGCATTGCCGCGGCCGCCATCTCCACCCCGAAGGAAGACCTCGCGTTGACCCACCTCCGTCAGATCGAGAAGAAGAGTGCGCTCTTCGTCATCGGCCAGCACCTGCGTGCCCACAGGAACCTTGATGACGAGATCGTCACCGCCGGCACCCGTACGGTTGGAACCAGATCCGCCTTGGCCCCGCGGAGCGCGGAAGTGCTGGGTGTAGCGGAAGTCGATCAGCGTGTTGAGGCCGGCCACCGCCTCAAAGATCACGTCACCGCCCTTGCCGCCATTGCCCCCATCGGGACCGCCATATTCGATAAACTTCTCGCGACGGAAACTCACCGCGCCAGGACCGCCGGCGCCCGAACGAACGAAGATCTTTGCTTGATCGAGAAAATGCATCGCGTGCGCTTAGCGCTTTAGCGCGGCTAAAGCGACCATGCTGGCGAACACGAAGTTTTATCGGCTGCGATCCGCTAGCAGCATATGCCGCGCGAGCCGACGCGCCGTGTCGCGTTCTAGTCCCAACGCCTTTGCCATGGGCGCGCCGAGCAGCGCATCGCCGAGTGCCATCAAGACCAATTGTAGCGTTTCTTCGTGGATCGGCTTTCCGTGTGCCGGAACGTCGCGCACGAGATCGTCCACGAGATCGTGGATTGCGTTCAGAATTGGATCGAGCGCGTTTTCGTTGCCCGTGAGGATCATCCAGCTAGCCAGCGCGCCGGCGCCGTTTCTGCCAAACGCATCAAAGGTAAGATCAACGACCTCGGCCGGATCCTCCACCTCCCGTGAGCGGATGACCGCCGCCTTGATTGTGCCGACAATCGAAGAGGCCATATGCGCGATCAACGCTTTTTGCAGCCCTTCAGCAGAGCCGAAGTGGTGGAGGAGGTTGGCGTGGGTCCGTCCGATTCGGGCACCCACCGCCTTCAGCGTCACGGCCTGCGGGCCTGCCTCCACCAGTAGTTCACGAGCCGCAGACAATGCCGCGGCACGCGACTCCTCGGGACTCAGGCGGCGGCGAACGAGCGTTGCTGACATGGGCGGCGCTCTTCAACCTTCACGGCAATTTTGCAATGCACCCGTGAAACAGACGAGCAGAAGTTCCGGCTTCTGCAACGTTCCTTCCGCCGCCGCGAAGATGCCGGAGCGCCGTAGCAGCGCTCACGGTTCAATGCGCGTGCCTCACGCCGCCATCGCCATTCGGTCGAGCTCCGCGTCGCCCTCATCGCCTAACTCAAGCGACAATACGGCGCTGTCGACTTCCCGTCCTTGCGCCAGGGAAAAGCTGGCCTCGCGGCGGACTTCCCGAAAGCCTAGCTTCTCCAGCACGCGCCGGGACGGGAGATTGTCGAGGTGGTGCCGCGCCACAAGTTGCCGCAAGGGGAGGGCGTGCCGCGCCATCTCGACAACCGCGCGACCTGCTTCCGTGGCGTACCCATAGCCCCAGGCGTGCGGCGTCAGCCAGTAGCCCAATTCGGCGGCGCCGCCGCCCAGTGCGCTCAGGCCAATGCCCCCGATCAGCGCAGGGTAAGCGTCGTGATGGCAGAGGATCAAAAAGCGCGCGTCAGCCGGTCCGCGCGGTACGGCCAGAAAGGCCTCGGCGTCGGCAACGGTGTAGGGCCAAGGCATGCGCGCCAGCTTCATCGCCACGTCTTCATGGGCGATCGTCTTCGCCAGCGTCTCTGCCTCTTCCGGCCAGCCGGGCCTCAGCGTCAGTCTCTTGGTCCGCGCGAACATCTGCGCTCTCCTCCCGAACGCGCCGCTAGCCGAACCTGATGACGGTCCGGCGACAGCGCCTGGTTGAGGGAGCATGAAAAAAGGGAGCCTGGGCGGACCCGGCTCCCTTTGTTTCTGGCTGGCCTCCCTGACGGAGGCTCCGGATCGCCCTGGTGGGCAACCCGGCTGGTCACCCGATGTTATTCTGCCGCTTCGGCAATCATGTCGACCGAACAGAATTTGCGGCCGAGCTTGCCCTCGTGGAACACCACGCGACCGTCGACGAGCGCAAACAGGGTATGATCCTTGCCGATGCCGACATTACGGCCCGGGTAGAACTTGGTCCCGCGCTGACGGACGAGGATGTTGCCTGCGATCGCTTCCTGACCGCCGAACTTCTTCACGCCAAGGCGACGACCGGCCGAATCACGACCATTGCGCGACGAGCCGCCTGCTTTCTTATGTGCCATTGTGCTTGCTCCCTACGCTTCGCGTTATGCCTGCGCGCCGATCGACACGATCTTCAGGATCGTGTGATTCTGGCGGTGGCCGTTGCGGCGGCGATAATTGTGGCGGCGACGCTTCTTGAAGACGATGACCTTCTCGCCCTTTGCCTGCGCGATGATCTCGGCAGCAACGGTAAGACCGTCGGTCGGCTTCAGTTCCGAACCTTCGCCGGCCAGCAGCACGTCGCTCAGCGTAACGGAGGCGCCGGCATCGCCCTCCAGCTTCTCAACGACGATCTTGTCTCCGGCGGCAACGCGATACTGCTTGCCGCCCGTGCGCACGACTGCGAACATGGCCTGACTCTATCCAAATGCTTGTGCCCGGACCGGTCAACCGGGCCAGGAGGAACGGCGCAGCTAGTAGAATCGCTGCCGCTTGTCAACGCGGCGCTGCCGCAAAGGCAGGATTAGTGCCGGTGTTCGCGCTTCAGCAGGTACCGCCCATCACTGAATCCGGTGAACAGGCCGGCGATCGCCGGATGATCGACGGGTTCCTCGCTTTCGTCATGAACCAGGTTCTGCTGGCTGACATACGCGACATAGGTCGATTCGGCGTTCTCGGCGAGCAAGTGGTAGAAAGGCTGATCCTTGCGGGGTCGGATGCTCTCGGGAATCGATTGATACCATTCCTCGGTATTGGCGAAGACCGGATCGACATCGAAGACGACGCCGCGGAAATCGAGCATCCGGTGCCGCACCACATCTCCAATCGTGAACTGCGCATGGGTAACGGCCGGCGCGGCAGGCGTGCCGTCGATCAATGTATGGCTGGGTGCAGCTGGCATGTGGCCAATCTAATAGATGTTGCGCGCTGCACAAGCAGGCGCTTGCGCATCCCAAACAACCGCGTTAGAGGCGCCGCCTTCGATCGCCCGGTTCGCTCTTCTGCGGGTCGGAAGCCTCTGCGGAGAGGTGCCAGAGTGGTCGATTGGGACGGTCTCGAAAACCGTTGTGCCTTTACGGGTACCGTGGGTTCGAATCCCACCCTCTCCGCCATCCTTTCTGACACAGAGGCAGCGTCGTGCTTACACAAGCGTGAGCTCATGCTTGATGTTCACTTCTGTGCCTTGAACGATATTCAGGCTATTGGCCGTGTTATCACGATCGCTCTCGCATGAGAATTGTCGGTTCGGTGCGGCAAGTCGGCAGCTCAGCCAGTTCACGTGAACCCTGCGGCCTACCATCAATATTCCAGCTGTGCGCTTGTTGTACCTATGAGCGCTTAGCGCGCGTGAATTCCTGGAACGGTCGCGTGGGTGTGATCGGCAACAGGGCGGTTGCCGGCGCTGCCCCGAATATTTTCATGAATGGCCGCGTGTATGCTGGTGGCGGTCTAGCATTGCCGACCAGTTGGCTGCTCGAGAACTATCTGCTCCAAGATCGGCGGCGAAAAGAAGCCGTTACAATTTGCCGGAATGGTGATCCGATAGTCTATCTGTGTTGGTTCACAGATCTCTGATCACGCGCCCGCTATTGCGAGGCGCTTTCACTCATGGCAGGCTTGATTGGCCAAACGTCGTTCCTTGGGAGCGCGCTTATGACCATGTTCGGCTCGATCCAGCCGCATGCCTCTCTGTGGAGCGACTCCTCGGGAGAATGGCACGCGAACGTTTCCGTGATCCCGCGCGACACTGGCGGATGCGCTGACCCGACGCGCCGGCTCAGCGGATCGTCATTCGCCATTGAGGCTGTGCTGTGCTGAACCACCGAGTGGACAGCATCGCGAATTTAGAGGCGGCGATCGGACCGACGCCGCCAGCCATGCATTACAAGGTGATCGACCATATCGATGCGGGCGCCGCGGATTGGATCGCGCGCTCGCCATTCATGCTTGCCGGCATAGGGCAGGGCGCGGACCTCCGCATCGCATTGGTCGGCGGCCGAGGCGGGGTTGTGGCCGAGCGGCATGCGTTGCTTTTAAGCGGCGAAGCTGCTGCGGCAGTCGCCATCGCGCAGGTTGGTGATCCATTTGGCTCGCTGTTCCTTCTGCCAGGGATAGGAGAGACGCTCCGAGTTAATGGCCGGGTGACGCAGGTGGCGGGCGGATCCGTGCGCATCGATGTGCGCGAGTGTTACGGACATTGTGCCAAGGCGCTGATCCGATCCGAGTTCTGGCGCGCCGAGCCAGTCGAAGCACCGGCCCGGCTGGATGAATTCCTAGCCGAAAGCCGCTTTCTGGCACTCGCGACGGTGGGGCGGAGCGGCGACGCCGACGTAAGCCCCAAGGGCGATCCTGCCGGACTGCTGGTGCAACGAGATGGCGAAGCGCTGCTGTTCGCAGAGCGGCCCGGCAATCGACGCGCGGACAGTTACCGCAACATCTTGGAATGTGGGCATGTCGCGCTTGCACTGCTGGTTCCGGGCGCGCGGACAGTGGCGCTGGCATCTGGAATGGCCACGATGACGACCGATCCCGTCATGCTCGACCGGTTTCGCGTTGACGAGAAGGCACCCCTTATGGCGACCCGCGTGACTCTGGACCGCATCGTCATCACGCGAAGCGTTGCACTGGCCGATGCAGCGCTTTGGCCAGTCCGGGCGAAGTCCGATGTCGACCCAGCCAAGCTGTTTGTGGAGCACATTCGCGCGAACAAGGCGTCCGGGGTTGCGGCGTCGCTGGCCCGCGCCTCGCTTGCGGTGCCCGGAGCGAGCCACTTGCTGCGGAAGGGTCTCGAAAAGGATTACGAGGATAATCTGTACTGACCAGCAAACGGGTGTCGCGGATCGGCAGCGATTTGTGAGCCTGATCGCCAGATGACGGCGTTTCGGACTTGTTGGGTGAGGGGTTGGGTATGATTCGTGTTGGAGGGGGCGGTTGGCATGGTGTTTGGGCTACAGGTGTGTGACTTCACGACAAGTTAAAAGTGGCGGAAATCCG
>NZ_LSKH01000235.1:0-38630 GCF_001557395.1 Sphingomonas sp. CCH5-D11
AACCGCCAGCCCTTCGGCCTATTCGCTGATTTCCGACTTTTTCCCGAAGAAGCTGCGCGGCACCGCTTTGTCGATCTACTCGGCCGGTATCTATGTCGGCGCGGGGATCTCGCTCTTCATCGGCGGGCTGATCGTCCAGAGCTGGAACGCCGCTTATCCGAACGGCGGCCCGTTCGGCCTTGCCGGGTGGCAGGCCGCGTTCCTCGCCGTCGGCCTGCCGGGGATCATCATCTCGCTGTGGATCGCGACGCTGCGCGAGCCGGTGCGCGGGCTTTCCGAAGGGTTGGCACAGCCGCCGCATCCGGCCCCCTTCAAGGCGTTCTTCGAAGAATTGCTGACGATCGTTCCGCCGTTCACGCTGATCGGCGCCGCACGCCTCGGCACGCGAACCCTGGTGCTGAACCTGGTCGCGGCAGTCGTGGCCGCGGGCGCGATCGCGCTGCTCGTCGCTTTCGGAGAACCGCTGCCGCAATGGGTCGCGGTGGGCCTTGGCTTCTACGCCGTTTTCTCCTGGGCGAGCGCGCTGCGCCATCGCGATCCGGCGACATTCGCCCTGATCATCGGCACGCCGGCGTTCCTCTGCACGGTGGTCGCTTATGGGCTCAATGCCTTTCTCAGCTATGCCGCCGGCTTCTGGGCCGCTCCCTATGCGATGCGCGAGCTTGGCGTGGCGCCGGCGGAGGCGGGGCTGATCCTGGGCGGCATGGGTGCGGTTTCCGGCTTTCTGGGCGTGACGGTCGGCGGCATTCTGGGCGACAGGCTGCGACAGCGGAACGCGGGCGGGCGGCTGATCATGGTGGCGCTGGGCGCCGTGCTGCCGGTTCCGTTTCTCGCCATCGGCTTCACCACCGACACGCCCATCGTGCTCTACGTCTGCCTCTTCATCGCGCAATTCACCGCGAGCTGGGGCCTGGGCAATTCGGCGGCCACGACGCAGGATCTGGTGCTGCCGCGCATGCGCGGGGCGGCGACTGCCACCTATTTCATCGGCACCACGCTGCTCGGCCTGGCGCTTGGGCCTTATCTCGCGGGCCGGGTGTCCTCGCTGACGGGGAGCCTGTCGACCGGCATGCTTTCGCTGCTCGTCACCGTACCGATCACGCTGGGCGCCGCGATCGCTGCGTACCGGCTCGTTCCCGCCGCCGAAGCCAGCCGTGAGGATCGCGCGCGGGCGGCTGGCGAGACCGACTTCACTTGATCCGCCTGATCCTGCGGGTGGCAGCGCTGGTGCTGGCGCTGCTGCTCGCCGTGCCGCTCCACCTGCTCTGGCGACTGGTGCGGCTGCCGTCCCCCTGGCCCAAGTGGTTTCTCGGCAGCGTTGCCCGGATCATCGGCGCGCGGCGGCGTACGATCGGTACCCCGCTGCGGCGCGACGTGGTGTTCGTATCCAATCACCTCAGCTGGATGGACATTCCGATCCTGGCCGGGCGCAACGGCAGCGCCTTTGTCGCCAAGGCGGAACTGCGGGCCGTGCCGCTGGTGGGATGGCTGTGCACGCTGAACGGCACCATTTTCGTGCGCCGCGAGGATCGCATGGCGGTGGCCGACCAGATCAACGCGCTGCGCGACGCGCTGGCCGAGGCTTGGGCGATCACCATCTTTCCGGAAGGCACCACGGGTGACGGAAAGGCGCTCCTCCCCTTCAAGGCGGCGTTGCTCGCGGTGCTGGATCCCCCGCCGCCGGGCGTGATGGTCCAGCCGGTGCGCATCGACTATGGTCCGGCAACGGCGGAACTCGCGTGGGTTGGGGACGAGCCCGGCACATCCCACGCCCTGCGCGTGCTCCGCCGGCGCGGCAGCTTTGCCGCCACCATCCACTTCTGTGATCCCTTCGACCCGCACGAGTTTCCGGGGCGCAAGGCGATCGCCGCCGAGGCGCGCGCGCGGATCGCCGCCGCCGGTGGCGAAAGGTGCCCGTCTTCGCTATAGGCGCGGCCCCATGAAGCCTGCCCCAAAAACCTTTGCCGTCAAATCCTTCGGCTGCCAGATGAACGTCTATGATGGCGAGCGGATGGCGGAACTGATGACCGCCCAGGGCATGACCGCCACCGCCGATGCCAATGACGCCGACCTCGTTGTCCTGAACACCTGTCATATCCGCGAAAAAGCGACCGAGAAGGTGTTTTCGGATATCGGCCGCCTGCGCAAGCATGGGCGCGCGCCGATGATCGCGGTGGCCGGCTGCGTGGCGCAGGCCGAGGGTGAGGAGATCGTCCGGCGCGCCAAGGTGGATGTGGTGGTCGGCCCCCAGGCCTATCACAACCTCCCCCGGCTGGTGGCGGAAGCCGCGGCCGGCACCGCATCGGTCGATACGGACATGCCGGTCGCGTCCAAGTTCGCTGCCCTTCCCGCGCGGCGGAAAGTCGGACCAAGCGCGTTCCTCACCGTGCAGGAAGGGTGCGACAAGTTCTGCACCTATTGCGTGGTGCCTTATACGCGCGGCGCCGAGGTCAGCCGGCCGTTCGCCGCGATCGTCGATGAGGCGAAGGCGCTGGTCGATGCCGGCGCGCGCGAGATCACGCTGCTTGGCCAGAACGTCAACGCCTGGACGGATGGCGTGGTTTTCGGCCTGCACGACCTGATACGGACGCTGGATCGCATCCCCGGCCTCGCGCGGATCCGTTACACCACCAGCCACCCCAATGACATGGCTCAGGGCCTGATCGACGCCCACCGGGACGTCGAGAGCCTGATGCCGTTCCTGCACCTGCCGGTGCAGGCGGGCAGCGACCGGGTGCTGAAGGCGATGAACCGCAGCCACACGCGCGATTCCTACCTGCGCCTGCTTGATCGCGTTCGTGCGGCGCGCCCGGACATTGCGCTGTCTGGCGACTTCATCGTCGGCTTTCCGGGCGAGACAGACGCCGAGTTCAAGGAGACGCTGCGTCTGGTGGACGCCGTGGGCTACGCCCAGGCGTTCAGCTTCAAATACAGCCCGCGCCCCGGCACCCCCGCCGCCGACATGGCCGATCAGCTGCCCGAAGCGGTGATGGACGAGCGGCTGCAGCAGTTGCAGGCGGCGCTCAATCGCGATCAGCACGCGTTCAACCAGGCAAGCGTCGGGCGCAGCTGCGATGTGCTGATCGAACGGCGCGGCAAGCTGCCGGGGCAGATGCTGGGCAAGTCGCCCTGGCTGCAGTCCGTGCACTTGTTGGGTGATCATGCGATCGGCGATCTGGTCTCCGTGACACTTGCCGAGGCGGGCCCCAACTCCCTGAGCGGCGTACCGAAATTTTCTTTCGCCGCGTAAGGCCAAGTTGTTGACAGGTTGCGCGTAACGCGAGAGGCTCTCACGCATAATAACAGATGAGGGTTTCGCGTTACGTCAGCACCGTTGCCCAACGAATGTTGATTCTCACGGCAACTCCCACAAATGATATCTTGTATCACGATGGGCCGCCACTTTGCTGGCGGTGCTTGGCTTAGGCGATGCCTTGTCCTGTTATTTGCCAACAGGGGAGACCATCAAGATGTCAGTAGTGGAAGCGCCAGAAGGCGCGCAGTGCCAATGCCCCGCTTGCGTCGGCGGCGAAGCACATCCCGAGGGCAAGATCTGGGATGACGGCCGCTGGGTGGATTACGCGTCGCTCGATCCCGATGCCGGCGGCACCTATGCCGACAAGCCGATCTGGGATGTTGATACGATCTCGGCCAATCTGAACCGTTCGGGCTATGACTGGTACACCAACAATTACGGCGAGCTGGACGACGGCGTTCTGAACTTCGGGTTCTGGAAGAACTACGCCGAGCTTGCCAACAGCTATTACGTCAACATCTTTGGCACAGTTTCGTTCGACGAAGCCTACTATCGCGACGCTTTCTCGGCGTTCGATGTCGACCAGAAGATGGTGGCGCGTCGTTCCATGAACCTGTGGGACGACCTCATTTCCATCTCGTTCCAGGAAACCAAGTCGGGCAGCGCCGACATCACTTTCGGCAATACGAGCACCGGCGGCGCGCAGGCTTATGCCTATCTGCCGTTCGGCGACGTCGACGACGCAGCCTACAACGAGGCTTACAGCTTCGAGGAAGTCGGCCGCCTGGGCGGTGACGTGTGGATCGACGGCTTCGTCTCGTCGAACTTCTTCCCGCTGACGGACAGCTATTACGCCGTCACGACGATGATCCATGAGATCGGCCATGCCATCGGGCTCAGCCATCCGGGCGACTATAACGCGACCGATGATGACGATGGTGACGGCGTGCCTGATCCCATCACCTATGCCAATGACGCCTTCTTCGCGCAGGACTCGCGTCAATATTCGATCATGAGCTATTTCGACGCTTATGAGACGGGCGCACAGCATATCGACTTCACGCTGGCGAACTTCGCCTATGCGGCAACGCCGCTGGTGCATGACATTGCCGCCATCCAGGCGATCTACGGCGTGGATACCACGACGCGCACCGGCAACACGACCTACGGCTTCAACTCGAACGCCGATCGCGACGCTTATGATTTCACGCTCAACACGCGCCCGATCGTCACCATCTGGGATGCCGGCGGCCGCGACACGATCGACTTCTCGGGCTGGGACACGCCGTCGATCATCGACCTGAACGAAGGCGCGTTTTCCTCCGGTGGCGGCGTGATCGAATTCCCGTCGCTCGAAGAGGTAAACGCCAACCGCGCAGCGCTCGGCTTTGCGCCGCGGACCCAGGAGCAGTACGATTATTATGTCGCGCTGCGCGACGAACTGGGCCTCGAGAACGGCCTGTTCACCGATAACGTCTCCATCGCTTACGGCGCGGTGATCGAGAACGCCGTTGGCGGCGGCGGCGACGACCTGATCGTGGTCAACAGCGCAGCCAATCGCGTGGATGGCGGCGCCGGCCTCGATACGGTCAGCTATGAAACGGCGACGGCAGGCGTCACCGTATCGCTGCTCAACGGCGTGGGTTCGGCCGGCGCGGGGGGCGACCGCTTCACCAGCATCGAGGGCGTGATCGGCTCGGCCTTCGCCGACCGACTGACCGGCGATGCAGCCACGAACATCCTGGAAGGCGCCGCCGGCGACGATCGCATGACCGGCGGCGGCGGCCGTGACGCGTTCGTCTTCAAATCCGTTGAGGGTGGCACGGGCGTCGATCGCATCACCGATTTCGGTCGCGACGACATCATCGTCACGGACAAGGCGCTGGCCGATCCCAACAATGACGACGTCATCCGGGTGGGCAGCAACGGTTCGCTCGTGATCGATGCCGAGACCGGCTCGCGCGTGATCCTGCAGGGTCTCGAGCATGACGGCGGGATCGAGTTCCTGGGCGAAGCGGATGGCCTGTTCTTTTATGGCTATGCCGGCGAAACCGAGACGCTGATGAGCGTGACCAGCGCGTTTGCCGCCGGTCGCGTCTATGAGGCGCCGGTGCCGTTGGAGCAGATCGGGCTCGCCTCCCCTGCGGCGAGCACGCCTGCTGCCGTCAACCCGAGCGCGTTCGATCTTGATGACGTGCGCCTCGCCAGCGGTTCGGCAACGGGCGTCGCCAGCGTGGCCGCCGGCTTCGAACCGGCGCTCTCCTATGCGCCGGTGTCACCGGTCCATGCGCTGGACGTGATCAACTGCGTCATCGTCTGATCTGACGAACGACGGCGCCGGGTCGATTGCGGTAATTCCGCAACGATCCGGCGCCGTTTCCGTTTGTCGGCAGGATGGGACTTACACTTCGCCGATTGCGCTGCCACATTGACAAGGCATGACGCACCTTCAGGGAGCCAGATGAGCCGAAAGCCCGTACCCGCCCAAGCGGGCGATCGCAGCAGGGTCGAACTGACCTTCGACCGGCCTCAATTGCTCAGCGCATTGTTCGGCCAATATGATCGAAACCTGGTGGCGCTTGAAAACCGGCTCGGCGTTTACATCACCGCGCGCGGCAACCGCGTGGGGCTGGAGGGAACGGCGGAGCAGGTCGCCCTGGCTCGCGACGTGCTGAACGATCTCTATGTCCGCATACAGCGCGGCGAGGAGGTGGATGCCGGCCTGGTCGACGCCTCGATCGCCATGGCGGCCGAACCCACGCTTGATGGCATCATTTCCGCGGAAAAGTCTGGCGGCGCACCGCCGATCATGATCCGCACGCGCAAGAAGACGATCGTACCGCGTACTCCGGCGCAGGCGCATTACATGCGCGAGCTAGTGCATAATGACATGATCTTCGCGCTCGGGCCGGCCGGCACGGGCAAGACCTATCTCGCCGTGGCGCAGGCCGTCGCGCAATTGATCACCGGCAGCGTCCAGCGCCTGATCCTCTCGCGTCCCGCTGTCGAGGCCGGGGAGCGGCTCGGCTTCCTGCCGGGCGACATGAAGGAGAAGGTCGATCCGTACCTGCGTCCGCTGTACGACGCGCTGTATGATTGCCTTCCCGCCGAACAGGTCGAGCGGCGGATAGCCAGCGGGGAGATCGAGATTGCCCCGATCGCTTTCATGCGCGGACGGACGCTGGCGGATGCCTTCGTGATCCTCGACGAAGCGCAGAACACGACGCCGGCGCAGATGAAGATGTTCCTCACCCGCTTCGGCCAGAACAGCCGCATGGTGATCTGCGGCGACCCCAACCAGACCGATCTTCCCGGGGGCGTAGCGGCGAGCGGGCTTGCCGACGCGACTATGCGCCTGGAAGGCGTGGAGGGGATTGCGATGGTGCGCTTCAGCGCCGCCGACGTCGTTCGCCACCCGATCGTCGGCCGGATCGTCGAGGCATATGAGGGCCGGGACGCTTGAGGTGCCTGATGCCCGGCACGCCTGCCTGCCAGCGCGCGCCTCTGGCCGGCAAGATGCCGACCGCGGCCGAACGCAGGCCATGCTGCTCCAAAAGCGGCCAATTGATGCACGGGAATCATCCATGATCGATATCGCCCTCCTCCAGGAAGAGCCCTGGCCCGACGGCGGCTGGGAAGGGATCGCGACCGCTGCGGTTCGCGCGGCGATCGGCGCCACGCCGTTCGGCACACTGCTCGACACGCGTGCGACGGTGGAGGTGAGCATCCGCCTCACCTCGGACGGCGAGGTGCAGACCCTCAACGCGCAGTATCGCGGCAAGGACAAGGCCACCAACGTCCTCTCCTTTCCGATGGTGCAGCCGGACCTGATCGATACGGTCAGTCAGAATTCCGACGACGGCGAGGTCCTGCTGGGCGATATCGTGCTGGCGCACGGTGTCTGCGTGGCGGAAGCGGCTGAACGCGGGATCAGCGTGGAGGACCATCTTGCCCATCTGATCGTGCATGGCAGCTTGCATCTGCTCGGCTATGATCACATGAGCGACGACGAAGGGGATGCGATGGAAGCGATCGAGCGCGACGCGCTCGCCACGCTCGGCATTGCGGATCCCTATGCCATACGAGAGGACTAAGTGTCCGAGGACCGAAGTAGCGCCGGAAACGGCGAGCCGAATGAAGGCAGTATCTGGCGCGGCCTGCGCACCCTGATCTTCGGGGATTCCGAAGAGGCGACGCTGCGCGATGTCCTGGAGGCGGCGATTGACCGCCACGAGGAAGATCCCGGCCCGGAAACCAAGGGCGACCTGACCCCGCTCGAGCGGCAGATGGTGCGCAACCTGCTCCATTTCAGCGAGCGGGATGCCGGCGACGTGGGCGTGCCCCGTGCCGACATTATTGCGGTGGAGGAGCAGACCACCTTTGACGAGATCGTGCACGTCTTCGCCGATGCAGGCGTAAGCCGGCTGCCGGTGTATCGCGAAAAGCTCGATACCATCGTCGGCATGGTCCATATCAAGGACGTGTTCGCCATCCTCGCCGGTGACGGCCCGCGCCCTTCGGACATTACCAGCCTGATCCGCCAGCCCTTGTTCGTGCCGATGAGCCGGGGCGCGCTCGATCTGCTCGCCGATATGCGCCAGACGCGCGTTCACCTGGCCGTAGTGCTGGACGAATATTCCGGCACCGAGGGGCTGGTGACGATCGAGGATCTGATCGAGGAGATCGTTGGCGAGATCGAGGACGAGCATGACGAGGCGCCCGAAATCATGCTCGTACCGCTCGACGGCGGCGCCTGGGAGGCGACCGCCCGAGTTGAACTGGAGGATGTCGGCAAGGTCGTCGATCCGCGCCTTGCCGAGGCGGAGAGCGATGTCGACACGATCGGCGGCCTGGCCGCCGTGCTGGCGGGACGCGTGCCCGAACCCGGCGACTGTATCGACCATCCCAGCGGCTGGCGCATCGAAGTGATCGATGCCGACGAACGCCGGATCAACCGCGTTCGCCTTCACCCGCCAGTGCCCGAACCTGAGGAGGAGTAGCGAGCTCCTCCCGTGGGGCCGAGGTCGACCGGAGCCGGAGCGCCGCGCCGCAGGAAAGGCGGTAGATCGCGCGAAGCCACAATCCCTGCCGCTTTCTCAACTGGCCCCGGCCTTCGCTGGAGAGACGGATCAAACCCTAGACGTTACGATTCCTGCCGCGTGTAGATCAGGCGACGCTGGTTCGCGCTCCTTCCCGGTTGCATGGCGGGAGGAGCAAAGGCTCAGCGGAAATTGTCGGCGTAGCTTTGCAGCTTGAGCTTCTTCTCGGGCGCCGGCACCACGACATAAGCGATGCCCTGACGTTCGGCATAATCCTTGGCGTCGTCCAGCGTCGCGAAGCCGAGGCGAACCTGCCCCTGGGTGTCGCCGCTTCCGGCCCAGCCCATCAGCGGATCGGCGCGCTGCGCTTCGTTCGGCTCGAACTCGAGCTGCCAGAGATTTGTGCGGTGCTTGCCCGATTGCATGGCGTTTTTCGGGCGTTGAAAGATACGGGCGGTCGGCATGGGCATGTCCTTTATCGTGATCCGCGCGCTCTTGCATCGGCATTTTTTGTTCGCAGCGTAGCCGAGGCCGCGGCGGGATCGTCGGGCCAGGGGTGGCGGGGGTAACGGCCACGCATTTCCTTTGCGACCGCGCTCCAGCTACCCGCCCAGAAGCCCGGAAGATCGCGGGTCGTCTGGATCGGGCGGCCGGCCGGCGACGTGAGCGACAAGACGAGCGGCACGCGATCTGCGCCAACGAGCGGATGGTCTGAAAGGCCGAACAGCGCCTGAACGCGAAGCTCCACCCTTGGGCCGCCTTCCGCCGCGTAGTCGATCGCATGGGTGCTGCCGGCCGGGCTAGTGAAGTTGGCGGGCGCGATCCGCTCCACGCGCTGCAGATCTTCCCAGGAAAGCAGGTTGCGCAGCGCGTCCGTCAGCGCGCCAGGTGCAATCGTGTCCAACCTCCGCTTGCCAGTGACGAGCGCCGGCAGCCAATCGTCGAGGCGGCCGAGCAGGGCTTCATCGCCGAACGGCAGGCCGGCGTAGATCGCCCGCTGGCGAAAGGCGCGTGCGCCGTCGCTCCAGGGCAATAGCGACAGGCCGTAACGCCGCACCCCTTCGATCAACGCCGCCTCGATCGTTGCCGGCGGCGCATTGGGATCCGGTGCGCTGGCCAAGCGGATGGCACCCAGGCGACGTTCTCGCATCGGGCGGACGCCGCCGGTCTCGGGATCGAAATCAGCCAGATGATGCGTTTCGATGCGGTCGCCGAAAAGGGCCGACACCGTTTCCTCATCAATGGCAACGGCGGAAAGGATGCGCGCGCCCGCCGCCATGCCCTGCGTCTCTGCGACCGCCAACCATTCCTCGCGCGCGAGTGAGGACGCAGGATCAAGCTTTAACCCGCGACCGCCGACCGTGGCCCAGCGCTCTCCCGATGCGTCCCGGCGCCTGGCGATCCGATCCGGGAAGGCCAGCGCCACCGCCACTTCGGCGCCCCGGGCACTCGGCGACAGCGATGTCGCGCCCTCCGCAGATGCTCGCAGAACGCCGCGGCTCCACCGTTCGGCGAGCTGCTTTGCCGAACGCGACTTGGGCGAGCCATCGCTTCGCCAGCGACGCAACCGCAGTTCGAGATCCGGATCGTTGCCGCCCAGCCCCCGCTCGCTCAACAACACGGCGACTTCGGCCGCGATAACGGAGAGGCCCAGCGCGCCGGCGCGAAGCAACATGTGGGCAAGGCGCGGCGGCATCGGCAAGCCCGCGATGGCGCGGCCGTGCTGCGTGGGGCGGCCGTCGCCGTCGATCGCCTCGAGGGTCAACAACCTGGCGCGCGCCTCCGCCACGGCCGCATCGGGCGGAGGATCAATCCAGGCGAGATCCCGCGGATCGGCCACCCCCCAGACCGCACTGGCGAGAACCAGTGCGGAAAGATCCGCCTCCAGGATTTCCGGCGGATCAAACCGTGGCAGGCCAGCTGTCGCCGCCTCTTCCCATAGGCGATAGGCCGTGCCGGGACCTTGCCGTGCCGCGCGGCCCGCGCGCTGCGTGACGGACGCCTGACTGGCGCGCTCGGTCACCAGCCGCGTCATACCGGCGGCACGGTCATAGCGCGGACGACGCGCCAGCCCCGAGTCGATCACGATACGAATGCCGTCAAGCGTCAGGCTCGTTTCCGCGATCGATGTCGCCAGCACCAGCTTGCGGCGGCCATCAGGCTCCGCGCGAATGGCGGCGCGCTGCGCTGCCGGATCGAGGCTACCGTGCAGACGGTGCAGCACGACGCCGGGCATTCCGTCGAGCCGCTCCGCCGTTCGCTCGATTTCCGCGACGCCGGGCAGGAACGCGAGCACGCCGCCCTCCGCCTCGTGCAGCGCCTGGCGCACGGCCGCGGCGACCGCATCCTCGATCCGTTCATGGCTGCGGCCGAGATGAACCAACGACAGCGGCCAGCTTCGCCCCGCGCTCTCGATAACAGGCGCGCTTCCCAGCAGGGTGGCGAAGCGCGCGCCGTCCAGAGTCGCCGACATGGCAAGGAGGCGCAGGTCCTCCCGCAGGCCTGCCTGAGCATCGATCGCAAGGGCAAGGCCGAAATCACCGTCGAGACTGCGTTCGTGAACCTCATCGAACAACACGGCAGAAACGCCGGCAAGCTCGGGATCGCGCTGGATCCGGGCAGTGAAGATGCCTTCGGTGACAACCGTGACGCGCGTCTCGGCCGACTTTTTGGTGTCCAATCGGGTGGCATAGCCAAAGGTCTTGCCCACTGGCTCGCCGGCCAGGGCGGCCATCCGTTCAGCGGCGGCGCGCGCGGCAAGACGGCGTGGGGAGAGCAGCAGCACTTCGCCGGTGCACCAGGGCTGGTCCAGCAGGGCGGGTGCAACCGCTGTCGTCTTGCCGGCACCCGGCGGGGCGACCAGAACTGCGGACGATCGCTCCCGCAATGCCGCGAGCAGGTCGGGCATAACGGCATGGATCGGCAAGTCGCTGGCAGCCATCATTCGCGCTCTGTGACAGGCACCTGCCCGAAAATGAACCCGTCACACGCCGCGACCCGCAGCGTCAGTGTAGCGCCCTCACTGCGCGTGTTCGCAGGCACTCATCGATCCGCGCCTCGCTGCCGCCGGGCTGCCGCTGCACCACGGAGGGCACGTCAACCGGCACGCCAGGCCGAGTGGAGACGAAACGCGACGGATCATAGCCGGCACAGCGCAGGATCGCCGACAGCATCAGCGGCGGCGTGTCACGCGCCTCATAACTCAGGCGGAACGTGCCCCAGTGGATCGGAAGCGCCCGCTCCGGCGCCATGCGGTGGAACACCCGCACCGCATCGGGCGGCCCGATATGACTTCCCGATTCCAGCTGCCCTGGCGCGAAACGAAAGGCGCCGATCGGCAGCAATGCCAGTCGCACGGGACCATAAGACGCCGCCTCGCGCGGCCATTTTCCGTCACCAAGCCCCGTATCTCCGGCAAAGAACAGATTGCCTCCCGGAAGGCGGACGGTGAAAGCGGACCAGAGCGCGCGATTGCGATCGGTGAACCACCGGCTTCCCCAATGGTGATTGCGGGTGACGATCACCTCCACACCGGAGCGAACGCTCACCCGCTGGCCCCAGTCCAGCGCTTTGGCAGATACGCCCGCCTGGGCGATCACGCTGTCGTTCCCGAGGCTCGTGAGGATCAGCGGACGATCGCGATCCCAAAGCCGCTTCAATGTCGATGTGTCGAGATGATCGTAGTGATTGTGGCTGACCAGGACCAAGTCGATCCTCGGCAGATCGTCAAACTGGATGCCGGGCGCCATGACCCGTCGGGGGCCAAATCCCAGCGGCCCCGCATTCTCCGACCAGATCGGATCGGTGAGGATGTTCAGGCCCTGCGTCTGCACTAGCACGCTTGCATGGCCGATCCAGGTCGCCACCATGCGATCCCCTGCCACGCGCCGCGCCGGCACCGATGGCGTCACCGCCACGTTTTGCGGCCATGGGGGTCGCCCGTCACTGCCCGTCAGGAACCGCCAGAAGAACCCAGATCGGCTGCCGCCGCTCGGCACGCGCGCCGTGTCTTCGCCATCGGGATTGAAAAAGCGCTGTCCGTCAAAATGCGCGCTGACAGGTCCGCGGTAATAAATGCGATCCAGAAAGCGAGGGATGATCGTCACCGCCAGACCGGCCGCGATGAGGAGGAACAGCACCGCGGTGGCGGCAAGCTTCAGGAACCGCGCCAATCAATGCCCCTCGCGTTCTTGTATCTCAGGAACCACACCGAACGCATGGCGGCGCTATTCAGCGCATCAGTTCTTCGCGCACACGGTTGGCCTGCATTGATTTGCTGACTTCGATCATGAAGCAGGCGAGGCTTGCAATCAGCAGAACCATGGCGAGGATGAAGGCGATCGCCACGAGCTGCCCGATGTGAAGGCTGGCGAGCACCGCCACGAACAGCGTCGCGACCACCGCGCAGGTCATCACGGCCGAACTCACCGCCAGGAACAGCGCGCGATTGATGATCGTCATGCGACGGTCAAGCAGCCGTAACTCCCATGCATGCCGCGCCCGATCGGGACCTGTGGTATTCGGGAACAAGGCTTCGATGGTGCGTGCCCGATCGATCACGCGGGACAATCGGCCGGCAAGCACGTTCAGAAGTGCACCAATACCAGCGAGCATGAACACCGGGCTGAGCGAAAGCTGGATCGTCTGCGCGATCGTCAGCACTTCGGGGGAATAATTCATCAGCTGGAATGTGGCGCGCCTGCCGCATGGCAGCAAGTTGCAAGATGATGGTAAGAGGATTTGATTTAAGGCCAGCTCATGTCGAAGCATTGGTCCCCTGGCGCGCTACACCGTTTTTCCGGTTCTGCGGAGGCGTGCGTGGTGGAGGGGCTCCCGCAAGCCATTGACGACGTTGCCGAAGCGGCGCCGGCGAGCCACGGTTTTCTGCGCCGAGCGTGGTTCGACGCGGCGCTGCAGGCCTATGGCGGGCGTGCGAGGACGTTGATCGTCACGCGGCACGATCGGCCGCTTCTGGCATTGCCGATGCACGACATCGGCCCACGTTTCCTGGGGCTGTCGGCGATTTCCGGATGCTTTTGGCCATTTCGCAGTTTCCCCGCGGCGGCCGGGATCGATGACACGGCGCGCGACGCTGCGCTGGACCAGCTGGCCCGCAGCGTCACTGCCCTGCGCATCGGCCCCGTCTATGATGGCGACGCATCGGCCGCGCCATTCATCGCGGCGGCGCGGAGCCGCGGCTGGGCAGTGCTGAGCCGCACGGTCGCGACCAGCTTCCTGCTCGACATGGCGGCGGCACGCGTTGCGGGAACCTGGCCGCGCAATTCCACGCTGCGCAAGAACCGCTTCCACGAAAAGCATCTGGCAGAGCACGGAGCCTTGCAATGGTCGTTCCTGTCGGGAGCTGACTGGCCGGCGGCGTTCGACGATCTCGCCAATATCGAATGGGCCAGCTGGATCGCCACCCGCACCGACGGGCGTGACGCCAAGTTCACGCGGGCCGGCCATGGTGCCTTCTGGCGCGCTGCTGCGGCCGATCCGGTGATCGCAGACATGTTCCGCGCGGCCGTGCTGACGGTGGACGGAAGGCCCGCCGCCTTCTCCTTCGACATCGACGCCGGCGAGCTGAAATACGCAATCGCGAACAGCTACGATCCCGCCTTTGCCAAGCATTCGCCGGGAAAGCTGCTATATTACCGCAATCTGGTCCACGCGCTGGAGCGCGGCATCACGCGGGTGGACTGGGGCGCCGGCGACAGCGGTTACAAGCGGACGATCGGCGCCGAAGCAGGCCCGGCAATCCGTGACTGGCTCCTGCTACGTCCCGGCATGCCGGCCGCCCTGGCGCCGGTGGTCAGTCTGGCGTGGCGGGACCGATAAGGATCGCCTCCACCGCATCGATCATCCCGTCCAGCGCCACTGGCTCACCCCAATAAGGGTGGTCGGGGCCCGCGCCCGAATCACGCGCGGCCTCTCGCCCGGCGAGCAGCGTCCGAAGCGACAGGCCGGCGAACAGCAGGCGCTGGTTGACCAGGGCGTGCGGCAAGTGATCGAGCAGCCGGTGGAAATGCGCCAGGCAGCGCACATAGCCTTCCGAATGCTCACCCCCGGCCCATTCATCGAACATCTGCCGACGCTCGGTCTGCATGCTGGTCATGAAGCGGAAGTAGGTTTCACCCTCCCCTGTTTCGCCCGTCAACGACGCATTGGGCACGACCAAAGCCCGCACCACATCCCGCAAGCTGAGTTCGCCGCGGGCCTCGGCATCGTCGAGCATGCGCATGCGCGATCCGTCGATCAGGTCGGCCCCCTCCACCACCAGTTCGCGCAGCAGATCGTCCTTGCTGCCGAAATAATAATGGACCGCAGCGGCGTTGCGCTGCCCGGCCGCTTCCACGATCTCGCGCATGCCGACGGCGGCGATGCCGCGTTCGGCGAAGAGCCGGCGCGCCGCGCGCTTCAACTCGTTTCGGGTGGTGCCGCCACGGCCGGCGGATTGGGGACGCGCAAGGTTCATGCGGCGAGAGCATCGGCCAAGCCGCCGCGCGGTTCAAGTCATCCGGCTTAGATTGACGCTCGCCGCTGCCCGCTTATGGTAAAGCAGACGACTTATAAGAGCGGGAGAGGGATCGTGGCGACCTTGGCGCACGACCGCGAGGCTTGGGCGGAACTGATCGACCTCGACGCGCTGGCGCGCTGGATGGACGGCAAGCGCCTGGGCGAAGGACCGATCGTTCATGCCGAAACGCTTGGCGGCGGCACGCAGAACATCCTGCTGCGGTTCGAGCGTGCCGGCCGCACCTACGTGCTGCGGCGCCCGCCGCGCCGCCCACGCCCCGAAAGCGATGAGGTGATGCGCCGCGAGATGAAAGTGCTGGCCGCGCTGGCGGGATCGGATGTGCCGCATCCCGGCTTCATCGCCGGCGAAGGGGATCCGGCGATCCTCGGCACCGCTTTCTACCTGATGGAGCCGATCGACGGCTTCAACGCCACCGTCGGCCTGCCTCCGCTCCATGCTCGCAGCGCCGCGGTGCGGCGGCAAATGGGCGAGGCCATCGTGGACGGCGCGGTGGCGCTGTCGCGGATCGATCCGCATGAGGCCGGGCTGGACGATCTGGGGAAGCTGGACGGGTGGCTGGAGCGGCAGGTGCCGCGCTGGCGTGCGCAGCTTGACGGCTATGCCAAGTTCGAGGGCTGGACCGGCTATGCCGCCCTGCCGGACGTGGATGCGATCTGCGGCTGGCTGGAGGCAAACCGCCCCACGACCATGAAGCCGGGCCTGATCCACGGTGATTATCATCTGGCCAATGTCATGTACCGGCCCGATTCGCCGGCCCTGGCGGCGATCGTCGATTGGGAGCTGGCGAGTCGCGGCGATCCCATGCTCGACCTCGGCTGGCTCACCGCCACCTGGCGCGACCCGGACGAGCCGCACCAGCGCGTTTCGGTGACCCCGTGGGAGGGCTTTCCCACGCTTGGCGAGATTGTCGATCGCTATCTGGCGGCCACCGGACGGACCGCGGCAGAGGCGCGGTGGTATACGGTGCTCGCGCCGTTCAAGCTGGGCGCGATCCTGGAGGGAAGCCATGCGCGCGCGTGCGCCGGCCTCACGCCCAAGCCGATCGGCGATCAGCTGCACGCCCACACCATCTCGCTGTTCGAGCGCGCATTGCGGCGGATCGACAAGCCGCTGATGTGAGCGAAGCCGGCGGCGCACGGCGAAGCGGCACCCTGCCTTATCTCGCCAGCAGTTCCTCGGTGCGGGTCAGCGCCGAATGCGCGCCGGGTTCCACCGGCACGTTCGTGGCGAAATAGGCGATCCCGGTTCCGCCTGCCCGGTCGACCCAAAGGCCGGACCGCAGTCCATAAGCCTCTCCGGCATGACCGATCCGGGGACGCCCATCGCCGACCGGATCGTCGCGGCACGCCGGCAGCGGTGTTGCCGTGAAGCTGACGGCCAGCCCGTAGCGGCAGTTGAACCCGCCTGGATGGACGCCGCCCTCCGCCTCTTCGTTCTGAACGCCATTGCTGCCGTTGAACGTCCACTCCGGTGTTGTCAGCAGCGTCATCGACGCCGGCGAAAGCAGCCGCACGCCATCGACCGCGCCGTCACCGAGCAGCAGGCGGCCGATCTTCGCCAATCCGCGCATCGAGATGCGCAAGCCGCCCTGGGGCGAAAAGTGGCTGCCGTTCGTACCCGCCCGCCATGTCGCCAGATCGCAGGAGCCATTCCGCGCCGGCGTGACCGGGCAGCCGGCAACAAAGCCGGGATCGTCACGAACGGCCTTGCCCTGATCGTACAGGACGACCGCGCGAGATTTCGCCGCCGGGCTGCACGTTGCCCAGTTGAAACAGGCGTCAAGCGCGAGTGGCTGGAGGACGAGCCGCTGCATCAGCCGGTCAAACCGCTCGCCCGTCGCCCGCTCCATGACGGCAGCGATCACGGGGAAGTTCAGATTGGTGTAGCGGAAGAAGCTGCCGGGTGGATGCTGCCCGTCCCACACCTTGGGTTCGGCCAGCTTGTCCTGCAGCCGATCGTCCCGCGTCAGCAGATAGCCGCCGGCGTCGGTGAGGCTCGACCGATGCGACAGCAGCAGCCGAAGCGTGATCGGCTTATCGGGATAGGCCGGGTTGCGCACGCGCCAACCGAGCTGCTCCGAGACGTCGGCGTCCAGATCGAGCACGCCCTGCTCCACTAGGCGCATCACGCCGATCGCCGTCACCAGCTTCGAAATCGACGCGATACGGACCGGATCGTCCGCGGTGACCGGCCGGCCAGTCTCGACATTCGCCAGCCCGCTCGCCCGGACCTGCACCTCACCCTTCCGATCAAACGCGACCTGAACGGTGGCAACCGGTATGGTCGCGGCGGCAAGCGCGAGCAGCATTACGCAACATTCTCCATGGCCCAACCCTCGCAAGCGAAGATCACCTTGGCAATCGCCACCGCGACAAAGAAAACGGTCGACTTAATTGGGCGCTGCGCTACGCCATGACGATGCTGCCGCCTGAGCAGCGACCGGGAGGGGACCGCCATATGACTATCCTTCTGCACCAATATGACAGCTCGCCATTTTCCGAGAAGGTGCGCATCTGCCTTGGCATCAAGCAGCTTTCCTGGGCGGCGGTGGATCAGCCGGTGATCATGCCGAAGCCCGACCTGCTTGCACTCACGGGCGCGTATCGCCGCATTCCAGTGATGCAGATCGGCGCGGACATCTATTGCGACAGCGTGCTGATCGTGCGCGAACTGGAACGCCGCTTTCCCGAACCGACGCTGTTCCCAGCCCGCACCCCCGGCATCGACCAGGCGCTGGCGCAATGGACGGACCGGTCCTTCTTCCAGGCGGCAGTGGCGGTGATCTTCGGAGGGCTGGGTGACGCCGTGGATCCGGCATTCAAGAAGGATCGCGAACAATTGAGCGGGCAGCCGTTCGATCCCGCCGCCATGCGGGCCGCCGTGCCGCACATGTCGGGTCAGTTGCGCGCGCATGCGGCGTGCATCAGCGAACAGCTTTCCGACGGTCGCCAGTTCCTGTCCGGCGACCGGCCCGGCCTGGTCGACGCCACCTGCTATTACAACCTGTGGTTCGTTCGCTCCTTCCATGCGCCCGGCGCGGCGGCATTCGAGGGCCTGCCGGGGCTGGATGCCTGGTATGACCGCGTGCGCGCCATCGGCCATGGTGATCGCGGAACGGCCAGCCGGGAAGATGCGGTTGACGCCGCGCGTGCCGGGACGCCGCTCGAAGCATCCGTACTGGCCGAAGATGCGGCACTAGCTGGCAAGGAGGTTGCCGCAGCGGCGACCGATTACGGGCGCGATCCGATTCGCGGCACTCTGGTCGGATCGTCGCTGCACCATTGGTCGATCGCCCGGGAGGATCCCCGCGCCGGCGGCGTGGTGGTTCACGTGCCCCGATTGACCTTTGCGCTCTCTCCGGTGCAGTGACCGAACAAAGCGGTCCCTGACGACGCAGTAAAATGACTCCATTTTGGCAGGCGAGCGCAACGATCAGTAAACTCTAACAGATCATAAGTGCCATCGTGAGCTCACGATCAACCCAACGCCCCACGCCAGTTTCGCTCCGGCAACTGCTCGGCATCAGTGAGGGCGACGATCCGGTTTTCTGGAGCCGCTTGCGCGCGACCCAGTTGTTTGCCGGTCGACGGCTGGCGCTTCTTCTCCTCGCGGCGAACCTGATGGGTGGCATGGCCGTGACCCGGCTGTTCCAGAATGCCGTTCCGATCTGGTGGCTCGCCGCCTGGTTGATGACATTGATGGCGGTGGCGGGCGCCATCACCGTCCGGCGGCTGCGCACCCGGCACCTGGAGGAAGGCTATGCCACTCTCCAGGAGCTGCGCGACACGGCGCTCGAAGGGCTGGCGTTGGCGGCGATGTGGAGCTTTCCGCCGCTGGTGTTCGCGTCCAAGGCGCCGGCGACCACCTTCAACCTGTGGATGATCCTTGCCGTCCTGATGGCGGCGGCGGCCTTCGCGCTAGCGCCGCTGGTGCTGGCAGCCCTTACCTTTATCGGCGGCGTGGCGTTCACCGCGGCCCTGCTCCTCCTGCTGCAGCAGCAATTCTTCGCCGCGACGGCAACCGTTCTTCTGGGCGCATTGCTCATCACCACCTGCCTCGCGCGGGCGCGGTTCCTGCTGATGCTGCGCGGGTTCGAGATGAACCTGTCCGATAGCCATGAAACGGTGAGCCTGCTGCTCGGCGAATTCGAGGACAGCGGGGCCGACTGGCTGTGGGAAACCGATTCGCAGCGCCGGCTGTGCAAGGTGAACACCCGCTTTGCCCTCGCGCTCGGCAGCACACCAGAGCAGCTGGAGGGGATGCCCGTGCTCCAGGCGCTCGCCGGGGCAAGCTGGGAGACAGGCGATTTCGCACCCGCGCTTCGCCTGCTGGCCGACAAGCTGAAGCGGCGCGAAGCGTTTCGCGACCTCTCCCTGCCGGTGACGGTAAACGGCGAGCAGCGCTGGTGGGAAATCACCGCCAACCCGCGGCTGGACGAACGCGGCCAATATGTCGGGTTCCGCGGCGTCGGTTCGGACGTGACCGAACAACGCGCCACGGCCGACAAGATCAACCGCATGGCCCGCTTCGACGCGCTGACCGGCCTGCCCAATCGGCTGTTCGTTAACGAAGCGCTGGCGCGCGCGCTGACCGAGGCGGAACGCTGGGGCAGCCGCGCGGCCTTCATGATGATCGATCTGGATCGCTTCAAGGCGGTGAACGACACGCTCGGCCACCCGATCGGCGACCGTCTGCTCGGCCGCGTGTCCGAGCGGCTGGCGGAGCTGATCACGGAAAACGAACTGATTGGACGGCTAGGCGGCGACGAATTCGCGGTGGTCATGAATGATGCGACGGACGCCAGCCGGGTCGAGAAGCTGGCGCACCGGATCATCGAAACGCTGTCGCGCCCTTATGAGGTGGACCAGCACACCCTTTACATCGGCGCCTCCGTCGGCGTGGCCACCTCACCGCGCGACGGGCGCACGGCCGAAACGCTGATCCGGTCGGCCGACCTTGCGCTCTACCGCTCCAAGGATGCGGGCGGCGGCGTGTTCCACGCCTATGAGCCGCAACTCCATGTCGACGCGGAGGAGCGGCGCGTCCTTGAAATGGCGCTGCGCAAGGCGCTCGAAAAGGGCGAGCTCCACCTCGATTACCAGCCTGTGGTGGATGCCGGCAGCGAGCGCCTGGTCGGTTTCGAGGCGCTGCTACGCTGGAACAGCCCCGAATTCGGGACGATTTCTCCTGCCAAGTTCATCCCGATCGCGGAAGAAACCCGGCTGATTGGCCCGATCGGCGAATGGGTCGTGCGGACCGCTTGCGAGGAAGCCGCGCAATGGCCCGATGACGTGCGCGTCGCGGTCAACGTATCGCCGGAGCAGCTGCACAGTCCCAAGTTCGTTGCGGCGGTGGCGCAGTCGCTGACGGACAGCCGAATCTCCCCACACCGACTGGAGCTCGAAGTTACCGAAAGCGTGTTCCTGCGCGAGGCGACGGCCGCATTGCAGGCGCTGGAGCGGATCCTGGAACTGGGCGTGCGGCTGAGCCTTGACGATTTCGGCACCGGCTACTCCTCACTCGGCTATCTTTCCCGGACCCGTTTCTCGACCATCAAGATCGATCGCAGCTTCGTGACGGGCGCGTCCAAGGGCGTGCCCGAAGCCCTCGCCATCATTCGGGCAGTGGTGGCGCTGGCCAACAGCCTGGGCATGGCGACCACGGCAGAGGGCGTGGAGACCGTCGACGAGCTGACGCTGATTCGCGCCTTGGGCTGCTCCAAGATCCAGGGCTATCATTTCGGCCGCCCGCTTCCCGTCGCGGAAGCGCGCGCCATCGCGCTTCGCAACAGATCGGCCATTCGCGCGGCTTGAACAGCGCGCCGAGCACCGCTAAGGGCGGTGCTGCTGCAGGGGTGTAGCTCAGCTGGTTAGAGCGTCGGTCTCCAAAACCGAAGGCCCTCGGTTCGAATCCGAGCTCCCCTGCCAGCCTCTTCGCGGCTTGGCCGACCGGCCTGGCATTGCCGCGGGTCAGTGTTCTTTTTCACGCCTGACCGGAAGACGAATGAAGACTGCAACGCTCATCGCCGCATCCGCCCTTGTCCTGACGGGCTGCGATTCGGCTTCCACAACCATTCCGGTCGCCTCCACAGAGGAACAGGACAACCCGGACGTCGCGCTGTGCACGGGGCTTACCTCCGCCAGCGAGAGCGGCAACAGCTCGCTGCGGGCCGCCTTCGTCTCGACGCCCGAAGGCCGCGATTATGGTGGCGGGGTGATCCGCCAGTTGGTCGATGCCGGCGGCTATCGCTTTGCCGGTGCGGAGATGGTGGGCAACACCTGCTACGCCTATGCCGAGGCGCAGGGCGAACAATGGGGCAAGCCGTTCAACCTGGCGTGGCGGTGCCCGGTGAAGATGCTGACCGACAATCCCGCCGAGCCCGGCAAGACGGTGCTCGACGTGGTCGAGGATCGCGAATGCGACTTCGACGTCCAGCGCGGCGCGGCCAAGGTTCGCGACGTCGCGGTGGAGATGATTCACCAATAACGGCGACGTCACGGGCGAGAAAACGCTCTGCCCTTGCTCTTGCACCTGTGCAACGCTATCTCGCCGGTCGCATCCGACAGCGCGGACGGCCAATTCACCGTTTCCTTACGAGGGGAGCGGTAGAGAGGGCATGCCCCGCTTCCGGTTTGAACGAATAAAAGGCAAGGCACGTGGCGAAGACGTCCCCGATCGAATTCATCAACCAGGTTCGCGCCGAGACCAAGAAGGTCGTCTGGCCGACCCGGCGCGAGACGATCATGACCGGCGTCATGGTGATGATCATGACGACGATCCTGGCGCTCTTCTTCCTGGGCGTGGATTCGGCGTTCAACGCGATCGTCAACGCGCTGCTGAGCCTGGCCAAGTAACGAGAAGGACGCGTCCCCACATGGCACGCTGGTACATCATCCACGCTTATTCCGGATTCGAGGGCAAGGTTCGCGACGCGATCATGGCCGAAGCCAGCCGCATGGGCCTGGAACAGCTCGTGGAGCGCATCGAGGTGCCCACGGAGACGGTGCAGGAGGCCCGCCGCGGCAAGAAGGTGCAGGTCGAGCGCAAGTTCATGCCGGGCTATGTTCTGGCCAAGCTCGACATGACCGACCAGGTCTATCACCTCGTCAAGAACACGCCGAAGGTGACGGGCTTCCTCGGCTCGTCCGGCAAGCCGCAGGCGATCAGCGAGGCGGAAGCCGCTCGCATGCTGAACAGCAAGGAAGAGGCCGCTGCCGCGCCCAAGGCGAAGGTCAAGGTCGATTTCGAGATCGGCGATGCGGTCAAGGTTCTGGAAGGCCCGTTCGCCAGCTTCAACGGCACCGTCGAGGAACTGGATTTCGACAAGTCGAAGGTGAAGGTGTCGGTGTCGATCTTTGGCCGCGCCACGCCGGTCGAACTCGATTTCGAGCAGGTCGAGCGCAGCAAGTAATTCCATCCGGGGAGCGCATGGCCGCTCCCCGCTTCGCTTCCGGCGCGCCGCACCTGTGGCCGACGTCACGTCTCCGGGCGGGAACGCGCCATCTTTTCCAGCCAGGGCCGCAGCACCAGCGCATTGGCATCGACCAGCGTGTGCAGCAGGGCCACCAGCCACAAGAGGCCGGTGGCGAGATACAGCCACACCAGCACCGCACCAACAAGGGCGACGGCGCCCATGCCAAGCGCTCCCTGATAGCGATGCGCCAGGGTGAAGGCGGCCCAGCCCGTGAGGCAACCCGCCACACCACTGCCGGTGACAAGAGCAGCGAGCAGCGGGATCAGCAGGCGGAAGAACATTTCCTCCCCCACTCCTGCCGCAGCGGCAAGCAGGAGGGCGGCGCCGGCTTCGCGCCGGTTCATGGCAATCGCAGGCGAGCGGTACATCCAGCCGAGGCGCAGCCAGCCACGGCGCGCCATCACGATCACAGCGATCGCGCCCAGCACGAAGCCGCCCGCGATTGACCAGGCGATCTCTGCCACGGCCGCCATGCCGAGCGGGCTGACGCGCAGTTGCATGGCCGCAATCCGAAACTCGCCGGGCAACATGATAAGCGCGTCCAGCCGACCCAGGAGCGCAAGCGCGACCAGCGCCGTGGCGCCATACATGATGGCGATGCCGAGCGCCCAGCCGAGGGTAGCGCGCGGCCGGGAAGCGGCATCGCCGCGGACCGCCCATGCGATGCGCGCCGCCAGGCTCCGCTTCGTCCGCCAACCGTGAGCGAGCAGGCCGAGCGCGGCAAGGAGCAGCGCTGCGGCCAGCATCAATTATTCCGCATTAGCGGTCGAGCCGATGCTCACCCTTAACCCAGCGAACCGTGCCGGACGACGCGCGCATCACGACGCTTTCGGTCGTCATCGTCTTGCCGCGCCGCTTCACGCCTTCCAGCAGCGAGCCATCGGTGACGCCGGTGGCGGCAAAGATGCAGTCGCCCTTCGCCAGTTCCTTCAGGTCATATTGCTTGTCGAGATCGGTGATGCCCCACTTGCGGGCGCGGGCACGCTCGTCCTCGTTGCGGAACAGCAGCCGCCCCTTGAACTGGCCGCCGACGCAGCGAAGCGCAGCACAGGCCAGCACGCCTTCCGGTGCCCCGCCCGAACCCATGTACACATCGATGGTGGTGTCCGGATCGGTGGTCGCGATCACGCCAGCCACGTCGCCGTCGCCGATCAGCACCACGCCGCAGCCAATCGAGCGAAGCTCCGCAATCAGCTTTTCGTGACGCGGACGATCCAGCACGCAGGCGATAATCTCGTTCGGGCGGACGCCCTTGGCCGCTGCGATCGCCTCGATATTCTGCGTCGGCGTCTTGTCGAGGTCGATCACGCCGTCGGGCAGGCCCGGGCCTACGGCAAGCTTGTCCATATACACGTCCGGCGCGTTGAGCAGGCAGCCTTCCTCGCCGATCGCCAGCACGGCAAGGCTGTTCGGCCCGGCCTTGGCGCAGATGGTGGTGCCCTCGAGAGGATCGAGCGCGATGTCGATCCGGGGACCGGTGCCTTGCGCCGCGCCAACCTTTTCACCGATGAACAGCATTGGCGCCTCGTCGCGCTCGCCCTCGCCGATCACCACCGTGCCATCGATGTCGAGCGTGTTCAGCGCCTCGCGCATGGCCTCAACCGCGGCCGCATCGGCCGCCTTTTCGTCACCGCGACCGATCAGGGTGGAAGCACCGATCGCCGCCGCCTCCGTCACGCGCACCATCTCGAGCACCAGGACGCGGTCGAGCACCTTGCTGGCTGTCGGCATTCAATCCCCCAAAGTCTTTGTTTCAGTGGAGCGATAGGCGGCTCACGTTGCGGTGTCGAGACGGCGCTTGCCGCTGCGCGGCGGCGGCGCGACAAGCGGGTGCATGGCGAAGCTGAAGGTCTATCGAACACCAGCCGGGTTTCACGATGCCTATGTCGCCGCACCCAGCCAGAAGGCGGCGCTGGCCGCGTGGGGCAGCGATGCGAACCTGTTCGCACGGGGGCTAGCGGAGGTGGTGAGCGATCCCGAGCTCACGCGCGAACCGCTCGCCCATCCTGGTGAGGTAATCCGTGTGGCCCGCACCATGGCCGACGCGGCCGAGGATCCTCCAAGGCGGAAGCGAGCCCGCGTCGAAACGGCTGCACCTCGCGAGGAGGCGTCGTCGCCAAAGGCGAAGGCCATGCCCAAGCCCGCGCCTAAGCCTAAGCCTAAGCCTAAGCCGAAACCAAGCAGGGCAGGTCTCGACAGGGCCGAAGCTGCGATCGAAGCGGCGGAAGGACACTTTGCCGAAGAACGTGCGAAGCTGAAGCGGGAAGAGGAAGCGCTGGCGGCGCGGCGCCGCACGCTGGACAAGGAACAGGCGAGCGAGCGCACCAGGCTCGATCGAGCGCGGATCGCCGCGCGCGATGCTTATGAGGCCGCGCTGGAGGAATGGCGCGGGGAGTGAACTGTTCGGAATTGGACGGTACTTGTGCGAAAACGGACAAGCTCGTTGGAGAGGGCGCGACCGATGCCGGCCCGGTCGTCACTGTTAACGGCCGACGGGCGCGGCTTCTTCCACTTGGCCTGGTGTTTGCTTACGGCAATTGACCGGAGTGTCCTGGGAGAGTGAAGTTATGCGTGTCGCACTGGCTGCCGTAGTGGCAGCCGCCGTTGTTGCGGCACCTGCCCTGGCCCAAAGCGTCGATGCATCCGGCCGCACCACATATGATGCGGCCTTCTTTCAACGGTTTCAGCCTGCGAATGCCCTGGAGGTCGTCCGCCGCGTTCCCGGCTTCACGCTGGAACAGGTCGAGGAAGACGTGCGCGGATTCGGCCAGGCGGCCGGCAATGTCGTCATCAACGGCCAGCGCCCGTCATCCAAGAGCGATACGATCGAAGTCGTGCTCGCCCGCATCCCCGCGACCCGCGTGGCGCGGGTCGAGGTGGGCCCGGGCACCCTGTTCGGCGCCGAATATAGCGGCAAGGCGCAGGTCGTGAACCTGATCCTCACCGGCGAAGGCGGGCTGGCGGGCACGGCGACGGGCACGCTGCGCCGCCAATATGACGGCAAGCTGTTTCCCGAGGGCAGCGTTTCGACGCTGCTGCGCCGGGGCAATTCGACGTTCAATGCCGCGATTGGAGTCAATAACGAGCAAACCAGCGAGGAAGGCTATGACACGCTGCGCGCCCTCCCCTCCGGCGAGCTTCTGGAATATCGCCGCAAGATCAACACCATCGAGGATCCTAACGCATTCGTGTCGGGCTCCTGGGATTACAAGGCAGGGCAATTCGAAACGGCCCGCTTCAACGCGCGCTACGCCTTTGACCGGTTCCGCCTGAGCCAGACCAATCAGGTTCTGCCCACGGGCGGCACGGCGCGGGACGACCGGCTGACGCAGCGATTCCATTTCGACGAATGGGAAGTCGGCGGCGACGTGCAGCGGCCGCTGCTCGGCGGCGGGGTGAAGCTGATCGGCCTCGCCACCCGGCGGGATCGAATTGATCGCGAACTGTCTCTGCTGCGCGTGCGGAGTGATGTGATCGGCGGCAATGAGCAGCAGGTGCGCAGCCAGCGCGACGAGGCTGTGTTGCGCGGCTTGTGGACGCGTCCGGACTTTCATGGCTGGTCGGTGGAAACCGGCGTTGAAGGCGCGCTCAATCGCCTGCGCAGCAAGGTCGATCTGTTCGGCTTTGGCGCGGAGGGCGCCCGGACCCGCATCGACCTGCCGGTGGATGATGCGGTCGTCACCGAACATCGGGCGGAAGGTTTCGCCAATGCCAGCCGTTCGCTGACGGCGAAGCTGCGCATAGACCTGGCGCTGAACTACGAGCTCTCGCGGCTGACGGTGGATGGAGATGCCGACGCCAAGCGCTCGCTCCACTTCTGGAAGCCGAAGCTGAATGTCGACTGGCGCCCCGGCGATGGCTGGCGGGCGCAGGCGTCCATCGCGCGCACGGTCGCCCAATTGCGCTTCGAGGACTTTATCAGCGCCGCCGAACTCGCCAACGAACGGGTGAACGGCGGCAATGCGGAACTGGTCCCGCAGCGTTCCTGGGAAGCGCTGGCCACGGTCGAAAAGCAGGTGCTGGGCGATGGGCTGGTCAAGCTGGAGCTCGGCTATACCCGGACTGCCCTGGTGCAGGATCGCGTGCCGACGCCCGAGGGGTTCGACGCCCCCGGCAACCTTGGGGACGGCACCAGCAAGATTGCGCGCGCCACATTCGACGTGCCGGTCGCGCGGCTGGGCATCAAGGGCGGGCGGATCTCAGGGCGCCTGAGCTATGTCGGCACCTCCGTCCAGGATCCCTTTACCGGCGAGCAGCGGCCGTACTCCGGCGCCTCCCCATTCGTTTACGAAGTGAACTGGCGCCAGGATCTGGGCGACTTTGCCTGGGGCGTCGGCTTTTCCGGAGACGATCCGTACACCTTCTACCGTCGCAACGAGCTGGACACGCTTTACCCCGGCAATCCCTATATCACCGCCTTCGCCGAGTACCGGCCGACCCGCAGCACCACCGTTACGCTGAGCGTCGACAATCTGGGCGACTTCAGCACCCGGCGTGGACGGTTGTTCTTCGATCCCGACCGCCGCACGCCCGACCCCTTCCGGGTGGAGGATCGCGTGCGCAATCAGCACATCCTGCCTTATTTGACGATCAAGCATAATTTCGGCTGAGCTGCGGCCGAGACGCTCGGCAGGTGCGGTCATGAAGCTGCGGCGGGTGGGGCAGCCTCTCCCGCCGGGGCGGCGGATCTGATAGCCGCTTGCCCATGCCGCCCGTCGATCTTCTTCCGGTCCTCGCCCCCTGGTTCGATCTGGCGGGGCTGGCGGTGACAGTGCCGGCGGGGGGCCGGTTCGTGCCGGTCGTGAAGCTGGAGGGCGCGGGACTGTTTTGAGCGATGGCCCCGTACGACTCTATGTAGGCCAGGTTCGATCAGCGCGGCGGGTGCGGATCGGCCGGCCGCACCTGACGCGGCAGGCCCGCTGTACAGTCCAGCAGGTCGCGATCCCATTTCCCCAGATCGGCAGCAGCTTCATACGTGGACACGAGAAAGGCGAGCAGCGTCGCATCTCCATCGTCCGACGACTGCACAGCCTCGTACGGCAGTATGAACTCTGACAGGGCGTTGTGCCAGAACGCAGCATCAGGACGCGCCCTTGCGGTGGAAAAGCTATCGGGCGCAGGATAGGCATAGGCGTAGAATGCCGGGTAATCGACACCGCCGCCGCCCGGCCAGAAGCCGACGGAGGATACTTCGCGGTCATAGGCCTCCTGGGCGACCGCATCGGGCAACGCCGGAACGCCACCGCCATGGCGCGGCGCACGTCGCCCCGAAAAACGCGTAACGGCAAGGTCGAAGCTTCCCCAGAACAGGTGCACCGGGCTGACCTTGCCCAAAAAGGAACTGCGAAACTTCTTGAATACGCGGTCGATGTTCAAGAGAGCCTGGTGGAACCGCTGCACGGCCTCACGATCATAGGGCCGCTCGAGGCTGTCCTCCACGAAGGGCACGGGATCAGCAACCTCGTTCGGTCGCCCGTCGAAGCGCGGCGTACCGCCGAGATCGGCCACCAAATCAACAAAGCGGCGGTGGAAGTCAGAGACCGTCGTCGGGCCAAGCGATAGAGACGACCTGCGCCCATCGCTGCTGATCCCTTCAACTATATGTTCTTGAAGGTCGAACAATATCTCAATGTCGGTGCGATCGTTGATCGTCGACGTGGTTAGGCCCCGGGGTGTGACATAGAAAGTCGCGTGCCAGGAATGGTTGACCCATGGCGTATGCGCCAGTCGATATTTACCCACGACCTGCAAAAACAGGTGAAGGGCCGTACAGGTGTCGCGCCAACCTAGATAGTCGAGGTGCGGCCATGCGTTGCTCACGTCGGCTTCTCCCATCCAGGGCTCCGCGCCATTTCGAAGCAGAACCTGTTCTTTGCGGACATTCTGGACTGGTGCTGCGTACCAGAATAGCCCCGAACCAGGAAACGCTGTGTCACCGCCCGCACAACCTGGCCCCATTCTCCGGGCGTCTGTCGCCAAGTAAGCTCGAGCCTTTGTCTTCTCGACACGGGCGTAAAGCCTTGTCCCGCACTCCCTTGTGCATGGTCTCGCCGCACTACCCTCCCCGGCACGGACGGGGAGGGTAGCAGGTCGGTTTTACTTGCGCGCGATGGTCAGCGCGCGGCCGTTGTAGGTCGCCTGTGCATCGAAGGCGTTGTCGTCGGTGACCGGCTTGCCTTCACTCACCCAGCGCACGCGGATCTGACGGCTCGCCGGCATGCCCTTCCAGCCCTTGCCCTCACGCGCGGCGAGCGTCACCGTGCCGGTGCGGTCGTCGTAGCGCATGGGGATGCGGCTGAACGCGCCCTGCTTGTAGGCGGTGCTGGTGCCGTCGTCCTCGTAGAGCGAGAACTGGCCGTCGGCGCCGGTATAGACGGTGATCGTCAGCGGGGCGCTGCGATCCTGATCCACATATTGCATCACCGGGCCCATCGGCACGATCGCGCCGGCGCGGACGAACAGCGGCATGCGCTCCGCAGGGGCGTTGACCGTTGCGGTCTGGCCGCCACGGTACGCCTTACCGTCCGAGAAATCGTACCAGGTGCCGGTGCCGGGGAAATACACCTGGCGGCTGCGCGCCTTGTATTCCGTCACCGGGGCGACGAGGAACGCGTCGCCGAACAGATATTCGTCGTTCAGCTCGCGCGCCGCCTTGTCCTGCGGGAAGTCCGCCGCGAGCGCGCGCATGATGCTGCCGTCCTTGATGTAGGTATCGGCGCCCACCGTGTAGATATACGGCATCAGGCGGTAGCGCAGCTGCGTGTACCAGACCATCGACTGCCGCATGGCTGAGCCTTCCGGGCTGATCTCGTAGATCTCGCGATACGGGAACTCGCCGTGGCTGCGGAACAGCGGGCTGAACGCGCCATACTGGAACCAGCGCAGGTTGAGCTCGCGCCATTCGTCGAGATCCGCCGTGCTCGGCGTTTTCGAGGCATAGCGGTCCTCCAGCGCGAAGCCACCGATGTCATGCGTCCAGTTGGGGATGCCCGACATGGAGGCGTTCACGCCGGCGGAAATCTGCGCCTTGTAATCGAACCAGCGGCTGGCGACGTCACCCGACCAGATCGCGGCCCCATAACGCTGCAGCCCGCCGAAGCCCGAACGGGTGAGCAGGAACGGGCGCACGTCCGGCTTGAACGACGTCCAGCCATCGAAGAACGAGCGGGCGTTCATCAGCGAGAAGCTGTTAAAATACTGCGCGGCCGGACCCATGCCGGTCGGGCCCATCACCTTGACGCGCTCCTCGATCGACAGGTTCGAGTGGAGATCAGGCTCACTGGCATCGGCCCACCAGGCATCGGTGCCGAGCTTCGCCAGGCGGTCCTCGATCTGCTTCCAAAAGATGCGGCGGCCTTCGGGCTTGTAGGGATCGTAGATGGTGTTGAGGTAGCCTGGGCCGACCCAGTCCTTGTTCCCCATTTCCAGATTGCCCTTGTACACCGCGCCGGCGGCCTCAAGCTCCTTGTAGGTATCCGTCGTAGGATAGAATTTCGGCCACACGGAGATCATGAAGCGGGCGTTGGCGGCGTGCACCGTATCGAGCATCTTCTTGGGATCGGCAAAGCGCGTCGGATCGAAGCGGTGGCTGCCCCAATCGTCGTCACGCCAGTAGCGCCAGTCGAGCACGATATTGTCGAGCGGGATCTTGAGCTCGCGATACTTGGCGACCACGCCGATCACTTCGTCCTGCGTGTCGTAGCGCTGGCGCGACTGCCAGAAGCCATAGGCCCACTTCGGCATCATCTCAGACTTGCCGGTGAGCTGGCGATAGCCGGCGATTGCGCCGTCGATGCTGCCGCTGCCGGGGACGAACCAGTAGTTCTTGGTCTGGCCGATCTCGCTGGTGAACCAGATCGAGTTGCGGTCCTGCTGGGGCAGCGGATCACTGTGAAGGAGCGCGATATAGCCGGCGTTGGGCTCCCATTCGATGCGCACGTTGGCGGCCTTGCCGGCGGTCATCGGCACGTCGAAGTTCGCGTACCAGGGGTTCCAGTTCTGGCGCCAGCGGTTGAGCACTTCCTTGCCGTCGACGAAGACCTTGAAATAGCTCGATCCGTAGAGCTGGAAGCGGTGCTCGCCGGTGGTGGTCGGCATCACGTCGCCGGTCCAGATCACCGTCTGCTTCTGCACCGCGTTGCCCGCGGTGTTCTGGCCGCCGGTCGCTGCCTCGGTCTTGGCCTTGGCCGCTTCGGGCCAGTTCGCCTGGTCCTTGATATACTGATAGTTGATCGTGGCTTCCTGGCGGATGACCACCGGCTTGCCGTCGAGGAAATATTCGGCCTTCCAGCCGGGCTTGCCGCCCGAGGTGACCTTCATGCCCTCGCCGACGAACTGGTAGGGCTTGGGGTTGCCGAAGCGGGTGATCGAATTGTTGTCCCACAACAGGCCGTAGCCTTTGGTGGAGACCAGGAACGGCACGCCAATGTCCATGTTGTGCTGCGCGAGTTCGACGTCCTCGCCCAGATTGTCCATGAAGCCGTTCTGGTGCTGGCCGAGGCCGTAGATGCCCTCGTCGGTGCCGCGATTGAACTGCTGCGAGACGGTGACGAACGGCTTGCCGTCCGCGCTGGTGCGGCCGAAGGTGGTCGCGCCGCTTTCACCGAGCAGGACGTTGCCGGCGGTGTCGAGAAAGCGCACCTCGCCCGTGGCGAGCGCAATCTGCGCAACCGACTTGGGCGCGGTGATCGTCACATAGCCGCCCTGCTCGACCACAGTGAACTTGGGCGCGGCGGGCGGGTTTGGCGCCATCAGGCTGGCAGCGAGCGGGCCGGTCGGCATGTCGCGCGGGGTGGCGACGACGTGGATGATGCCGTCGCCATGCACCGTTACCTCGACGCGCGAAGACGGGCCGGACGTCGGCGTGACCGCCACACCATTAGCGAGCGCCTGATAGCCCTGCGCCGCGGCCGGCGAAGAGATAGCGCTACCAGTGAGCAGCGCCGCGACTAAAAACCTGTTCATTACTTTACCCCTCTGCATCTCTCGTGGCGGCGCGTCAGCGCGCGCGGCCTGTCGTGATCTTCAATACCTGCGGCCGATCGATCAGGTTGATGCCATAGTCGGTCTGGTCGCCGTTCCACACCCGCTTCATCACCCATTTGCCGTCGCTGAAGCCGCCTTCCTCGATCCGCAGCACCATCGCGCCGGGCGTCTGCGATTCGAACTTCACCCGGACGTGATCGCCGACGAGCAGGAATTCATTGTCGGACATCTGCGCGACGGCGAGGCCACCGATCGGCTGCGACGCCCAGGGCGCGGGCTCGGACTTCAGCCAGGTCCATTCCTTGGTGCCGAACTGCCATTCACCCCAGGTGCCGGTGATCTTCCAGTCGCCTAGCGTAGTGGAGACGGCGGCGCCGTCATCGGGCTTGGCCGCGCCCCAGGTCGGGCGGGTGGCGGCGATGCGGGCCCAGTCGCGCATGATCGAGCCGACCGCCTTGTAGGGCAAGGCGAAGGCGTCGAGCGTATCCTTGTCGAGATTGTCGCTGCCGAGCGGATAGTTGAAATAGCCGGTGTCATCCATGCCGAACGGCGCAAAGCCGATGCCGCCATTGCCGATCGTGGGATAGAAGAAGCGCGCGAACTCCTTGCCGTTGCCGATCTCGGGCACCATCAGCGGATTGTCCGGCCGAGTGTATTTGTCGAGATACTGGACGATGTTGGCGCTCTTGCGATCGTAGATGTCCGGCGCCTGAAAATCGATCGCGGGAGCCGCGGCCTTCCAGATGTCGAGCACGTCCTGCTGCGGGCCGCCGCTCGCCACGCCATCGGGATCGGGCACGTTGGAGGGGCCGGAGAGCGAGGCGTTCACGTACATCGGCAGCGGCTTCACCTTCTTGCCCGCCACCGCCATCGCATTGACGTAGGAGGCGACATACCAAGTGTTGAAGGCGCGATCGGCCTGGGCGCCGAACGCCTGCGTCCAAGTGCCCGATTTCTTGGTAGCGCGGGCGAGCGCTGGAGGGATTTGCTGCGCGAACAGGCGGTTGCCGGTGTCGCTGAAATCGCGCGGGTTGCGGTAGCTGCCGGTTTCGTTCTGCGGCTGAACCATGATCACGGTGTTCTGAGGATCGTGATCGCGCAGATACTCCATCACCTTAACGAAGGCGCGGGTGTCGGCGGCGAGCGTCTGTTCGCCATGCGCGCTGAGCACGCCATGATCCTTGCCCTCGCGCGTCTTCATGCGCGGGAAGCGGCCTGGGTTCAGCTTCACCCAATCGGGCGTGTAGGCGTAGCTGGTGTTCTTCCATGCGCCGAACCACAGGAGCACGATGCGCTTGTCATGCGCACGGGCCTGATCGAGCAGAACCTGGAGAAAGGACAGGTCAAATTTGCCCGCGGTGGCCTCGACCTGCTGCCATGCGATCGGGATCTCCAGCGTGTTGGCGTGGATGCGGTCGAGCGTCGGCCAGACCTGATCGAGCATCGCGGGATAATTGCTCGAATTGTTCGCCTGCGCCGCGAGCATCAGATAGGGCGCGCCATCGACGATGAAGGCGTGGCGGCCGTTCTTGCTTTCGAGACGCGGCAGTTCGGTCGCTTGAGCCGAAACAGCGGTGGCGCTCGCCAGCGCGATCAGCGCCGTGCCTAGCTTAAATACGTTCACTTCATCCCCTCTTTCGAATCGCCGTACATGATCCCGCGGCCATCGGTCGCGACATAGACGCGGCCGAAGCGCTTGGGATCGCCGCTGACCATGCGCAGGCGCAGGCCCCATTGATGCTGGTCGTCGTTGATACGCTGCCACCCTGCCCCGCCGTCGAGCGAGCGGAACACGCCCTTGGTGCCGCGCTGCTCGCCGATCGCGTAGAGCGCAGGCGATTTGCCGTTCGGCGCGGCCTTACCGAGGCCGTAGCGGGTGATGGTGATGCCGCCGGTGGCGCGCTCCCAACGCTGGCCGAAGTCGGTGGAGCGGTAGAGGTCCGGTCCGACGAGCAACCACAGCGCCCCTGCCCGGCCCGGCGTGGCGACGAGCGGGTTCGCCGCCTCGCGGCCGATCGCGCGGGCGGCGGAGAGGTCGGCCGGGAGGCCGGTGCTGGTGACGGGCCTGAAGGTCGCACCGCCGTCATCGCTGCGGACGAGCTGGTTGGCGGCGAAATCTATCGCGTAGAAGCGCTTGGGGTCGGCCTTGTCGGCGGTGACGCGGACGCCCGACGGGAGGCCGCGGATCGGCGTCCAGTTTTTGCCGCGATCGCGGGTGAGGATCGGCTGGGCCGTCTCGACAATGAAGGTCGTGCCGTCGGCAGAAACAGTGATCGCAGCGTTGCCGGTCGCCTCTGGCGGCGGTTCGCTGCCCGTGGGCTGCGATGGCGGCACGCGGAGCGGCTGCCAGCTGGTGCCGCCGTCGCTTGACCAGGCAAGCGAAGTGTCGGGCACCACCGGCTTGTGCGTGTTGCCGCTGCGCACCATCACCGCGGGGGCCTCGCCGGCATAGTCGAGCGAATTGGTGTTGGTGAGGAACGGGTTGAGGTGGACGCGCGGCGGCGAGACGGTGAGGTCGTCGTGGCGAAAGCCGCCGAGATCGCCGAAGCCCGAGACGAGCGGTGCGCCGCCGGTAGGGCTGACGAGCGTGATGACCGCGGTCTGCTCGATCCCCTTCGTCCAGGGCGCCCAGCGCATCGTGCCCGGCTGATTGAAGCCGGTGGTCGCGTACATCGTCGCGCCGGTGACATAGGCGGCGTGGTTGGCGTCGAACGGATCGATCGCGAGGCCGGCGATCCAGTGGCCGAAATCGGCCTTCTTGTCGAAGTCGAGGAAGGGCGTGGCGGAGACGTCGCGCGTGCTGGTGCGCGAAAGCTCCTGCCAGGTGCGGCCGGCATCAGCGGAGCGCCAGGCGGTGTCGCCGCCGATGTAGCGGTTGACGGTGCTGACAGCGATGACGTTCGGATCGCTCGCGGCGACGGCGACGCCCATATAGCCGCCGGGGACGACCGCCGCGCCCTTGAGCGGGGTGACGTCGCGCCACTCGCCCTTGGCGGAATCGAAGCGCCAGACCTGGCCGCGCTTGATGCCGTTGGGGCCGATATAGTCGCAATAGGTGATGGTCAGCACGCCGTCGCGGCCGATCACACCCTTGGTGGGCAGCATCTCAGGTGACGGGCCGCCGGGGATCGCGCGCCAGCTCTTGCCGCCATCGTCGGAGCGGAACAAGTGCCGCGCGCCGGGATCGGCGCTAGCGACGTACATTCGCCCACGCTTCGCCTTGTCGAACAGGACGAAGGAGAGGCCGCCATGTGTGGTGCGCGGGCGATCGGGCTGGCCGAGACCGACAAGTGGGAAGCTGGCTACCTTATGCCAGGTGGCGGCGAAATCATCGCTTCGCCACAGCCCATCGTGGCGCGAGCCGAAGAACAGGGTCGCCGGCGCGTTCGGATCGACCGCCAGCCGCTCCCCCATGCCACGGCCGTCCTCGTTGCCGCCCATTGCGAAGGGTACGATCGTCTTGTGCCATGTCGCGCCCCTGTCAGCGGAGCGGAGGATTGCGGCGGGCATGCGCGCGCTCATGCCGGCGGCCATGTAGACGACGTTCGCATCGACCGGATCGGGGGCGATACTCTCGATGCCCATATAGCTGGGCTCGGCTTCGTCGTCCTGGAGCGGCAGCCAGCGCTGTGCCCTGGCATCCCAGCGATACGCGCCGCCCATATCGGTGCGCAGATAGGCAAGGCCACGCTCGACGGTGCTGAAGACGATACCCGGTGCGAAGCCACCGCCGCCTAGCGTGACGTTGCGCCACTGATAAGGCACGCGTGACAAAGAGGCCGGTTCGGCCATGACGTTAGCGCCAACGCTAAGAGCGAGCGCGAGCGTGGCTGCCTGGACGAACTGCCTGCGCTTCATCACCTCTCCGCCCCTTTAACATACCGCATTTTCGAGCAGCATCACTGCCCTTGACGACAACTATGGCATGAACGATACCGCTAACACAACCGGGGAGGACACCAGTGTCGCAGTATCGTCCAACGTGGCTGGAGGCCATGCCCTCCGATTGGCGCGATGGCACCTTTATCGGCCGTTTAAAGACGGCGGATGGCCCTTCTCCCTTCATGATCCGAAACGGTCACGCCTATGACATGGCGCGCGTACGCCCGACCGTGTCCATGCTGATCGCGGACCGAACTTTCGATGGCGGCGTGCCGATCGAACTCGAAGCCATTGCAGACGACGCGTTGCTGAGTCCGATCGACCTGCAATGCGTCAAGGCTGCCGGCGTTACCTTCGCGGTCTCCGCATTGGAGCGCGTGATCGAGGAACAGGCGCGCGGCGACCATGCCAAGGCGGCCGCCGTGCGCGCGCGGCTGGAACAGGCGCTCGGCGGCAATTTGCGCAGCGTCGAACCGGGGTCAGAACGGGCAGCACAGCTCAAGGATACGCTGATCCGCGATGGCATGTGGTCTCAGTATCTGGAGGTCGCGATCGGCCCCGACGCGGAGATCTTCACCAAGTCGCCGGTACTCTCCACAGTCGGCCATAATGCGCCGGTCGGCATTCGATCGGACTCCACTTGGAACAACCCTGAGCCCGAAGTGGTGCTGGTCGCCGATGCGCATGGACAGGCGGTTGGCGCGACGCTCGGCAATGACGTGAACCTTCGCGATTTCGAGGGCCGCTCCGCGCTGCTGCTGGGAAAGGCGAAAGACAATAACGCCTCCTGCTCGCTCGGACCGATGATCCGGCTGTTCGATGACAATTTCACGATGGACGACGTGCGCGCCGCCGATGTCGCGATGACGATCACCGGCGAGGACGGCTATGTGCTCGAGGGCGCCAGCACGATGCGCGAGATCAGCCGCGATCCGGCCGAATTGCTGCGGCAGGCGCTGAGCGAACATCATTATCCCGACGGGCTCGTGCTGTTCTGCGGCACGCTCTTCGCGCCCGTGCAGGACCGCGACGAGCCCGGCCAGGGCTTCACCCACAAGGTCGGCGACACGGTGACGATCTCAAGCGCGCGCCTCGGCACGCTGGTAAACCCAGTCACCACATCGCGCGATGCGCCCGCATGGCGCTTCGGCATCGCCGACCTGTTCCGCAATCTCGCTTCCCGCGACCTGCTCGCGGCATGACCCCTTCGGAGACCTTAGTGCTGCAACAGACTGCAAGCGACACCGGCCGCGCCACTTATCCGAGTCTTGAAGACCGGAGTGTCATCATCACTGGCGGCGCGTCCGGCATCGGTGCGGGGCTGGTCGAGGCTTTCGTGGCGCAGGGTGCGCGCGTCGGCTTCATCGATGTGCTCGATGGCGAGGGCCGAGCCTTGGCGGAGCGTTTGGGGGCGGGGGCAAAGCACGCGCCGCTGTATCGCCAGTGCGATCTGACCGATCTTGACCAGGTGGCAAGCTGCCTGCCGGCGCTGATCGCCGATCTGGACGGCGTTGACGTGCTGCTCAACAATGCCGCCAATGACGATCGCCACAAGGTGGAGGATGTGACGCCGGCGTTCTGGGACGAGCGCATGAACGTCAATCTGCGCCATCAGTTCTTCGTCGCCCAAGCCGTGGTTCCGGCGATGCGTAAGGCGGGCAAGGGCGTGATCCTGAATTTCGGGTCGATCAGCTGGCATCTCGGCCTGCCCGAACTGGTATTGTACCAAACCGCCAAGGCGGCGATCGAAGGCATGACGCGCGGACTGGCGCGCGAACTGGGCCGCGACGGCATCCGCGTGAACACGATCGTGCCGGGCAACGTGCAGACGCCGCGGCAGGAGCGCTGGTACAATCCAGAGGCGGAAGCAGAGCTGGTCGCGGCGCAATGCCTCGATGGCCGGATCCAGCCGAGTGACGTCGCCGCGCTTGCGCTCTTCCTCGCCGCAGACGATGCGCGCATGTGCACTGGGCACGATTACTGGGTGGACGCAGGCTGGCGCTGATGGACGCGACGCATCTCCTGAAAATAGGCGCGGAGCTGGGCGAAGGTCCGGTGTGGATCGACGGCGCCTTGTGGTTCGTCGACATCAAGGGGCGGCATATCTATCGGCATCGTCCGGATACGGCTGAGACCGATCGCTGGGATGCGCCCGAGATGGTCGGCTGGGTGCTGCCGTCCGCCAAGGGCGATCTGATCGCCGGGCTGCAATCTGGACCGCACCGCTTCTCGCCCGAGACGGGCACGTTCGAGACCATTAGCGAGGTTGATGCGCATCTGCCGGCCAACCGGCTGAACGATGCGGCGGTCGACGCGCGCGGGCGGATCTTCTTCGGAACGATGGACAATGACGAGGCCAGCGCGAGCGGGCGCGTCTACGTCCTCGATGGGGGCGTGGTGCATGAGACGCCGGTGACGCCGACCGAGATCACCAACGGGCCAGCGATCGCGCCCTGCGGCAGACGACTTTATCATGTCGATACGCTGGCACGCACGATCGTGGCGCATGCGATCGCCGAAGACGGCTCGTTGGGGCCGGCGGAACCATTCCTCGCCTTCACTGGCGATGAAGGCCATCCTGACGGCGCGATCTGCGACGCCGAGGGCGGCGTGTGGGTCGGCTTCTATGGCGGCTGGGCGGCGCGGCGCTTCTCGCCGGCGGGCGAGCTGACTGAGGAAGTGCGCTTTCCCGTGGCCAACGTCACCAAAGTCGCATTGGGCGGCGCGGATGGGCGCACCGCCTTTGCCACCACCGCGCGACAGGGGCTGGACGCAGCGGCGCTGGCCGCGCAGCCGCTCGCCGGCGATGTCTTCACCTTCCGCGTCACCGTGCCGGCCGCGCCGGCGGTTCGCGCCAACAGCTAAGTCTGAGCGCCCGTGGAGGCGCAAGTCCGGAGAGTTTGCGAGTGGAAACGGCGTTCAACAAGGCCCTCGTCCTGCGCATCGTCGCGGTGGCGACAATCGGCGGCTTCATGTTCGGCTATGACTCCGGGGTCATCAACGGCACCCAGAAGGGGCTGGAGGCGGCGTTCGACCTCGGCAGGCTGGGCATCGGCATCAACGTTGGCGCGATCCTCGTCGGATCGTCGATTGGCGCGTTCGGCGCGGGGCGGCTGTCCGACCTGATCGGGCGGCGCGCGACGATGATGGTCTCGGCGGTACTGTTCCTCGTCTCCGCAATCCTCGCTGCAGCGGCGGGATCGTCCGAGGTGTTCATTCTGGCGCGCATCATCGGCGGGCTTGGCGTAGGCGCAGCGAGCGTGACCTCTCCGGTTTATATCTCGGAAGTGACGCCGGCGAACGTGCGCGGACGGCTTTCCAGCGTGCAGCAGGTGATGATCATTACCGGCCTGACGGGTGCGTTCGTTGCGAATTTCGTGCTGGCGCGCTTCGCAGGCGGATCGACCGAGCCCTTGTGGGGCGATATTCCGGCATGGCGCTGGATGTTCGGTCTGC